>CAMOCO010000020.1 GCA_946610715.1 uncultured Clostridia bacterium
AAAAACCAAAATCATGGACAGGGTTATTTTGTCTGAAGAGCAGAAAGCATTTATAGATGAAAAGGCTGAAATGGTTGTGAATAAATACAATGAAATATTACCTGAGTTAGAGGAAGCAGATAGAAAGGCCAGGATAGAAATGCAGAAAAAGGCTGAAGAAGAGGCAAAGAAGGCTAAGAAGAGTGATACAGGCGATTCAAGGCAAAAGAACTCAGAAAATTCCGGTTATAAAAAAACGGGAAGTGAGAAGAAAGAAAGTTCAACAATAGATCCTTCTGATTATGATATAGAGCAGTATTATGAGGATTATAAGGATGAATTCGAGGACGAAGATGATGCTTGGGATGACTTCGAAGATAATGAAGAATACTGGGATGATTATTAAATCAGTTTGTCATGGGATTCATGTCATAATTATGTTATACTGTTTTTATTATTAATGAAAACAAGGGGTTAAACAAATGGAAATAAACGGGAGGACAAAGATTCTTGGTGTTATCGGAAATCCGATAGAGCATACTTTATCACCAATTATTCATAATACACTTTGCAGGATATTGGGAATTGATGCTGTATATGTTCCGATCCATGTCGAGAGTGATATAATCACGGCCGTCAAAGGTCTTGCTGAATCAGGTGTGTACGGACTCAATATAACAGTTCCGTATAAGCAGGATGTTATGTCTGTACTTAGCAGTGTGGATGATGAGGCGGCGGAGATAGGAGCTGTAAATACTCTGGTGCGTTCAAACGGCGGATACAGAGGATATAATACAGATATGCCGGGACTGAAGAGAGCCTTGAAAGTAAAAGGCATAGACCTTGAAGGTAAGAAAGCGATCATTCTCGGTGCAGGCGGAGCAGCCCGTGCGGTATCTATCATGCTTAAGAATTCGGGAGTGTCAAAGATATTTCTTATCAACAGAAGTTTTGATAAGGCACAGGCAATTGCAAACGAAAATGAGCTTATAACTCCTGTTGCCGTAGAAGATTATAATCTGATCCCGGATGATAAGTATGTAATGTTCCAATGTACGTCTCTTGGCCTTAAAGAAGGTGACGGCAGACTTATTGAGGATGATAACTTCTATAAAATGGCAGAATACGGTTATGATCTGATATATAATCCGGCGGTTACTCCTTTTCTTTCTACATTGGATAAGTTAGGCATCAGGAATGATAATGGTCTGACAATGCTTCTTTACCAGGCCATAATCGCATTCGAAATGTGGTTTGGTGTAAAGATCACACAGGAAAATGCGGATTTTGTATATGCCGAACTTTGTAAGAAAATATATGGTGAAAATATAGTACTGGTTGGATATATGGGGTCAGGTAAAACCAGTGTCGGTAAGGCACTGGCAGAAAAAAGACAAATGAATTTTATCGATCTTGATGAATATATTGTTGAAAAAGAAGGCAGATCCATAAATGATATGTTTGTTTATGAGAGTGAAGAGTATTTCAGAAATGTGGAAGCAAAGGCGATTAAAGAACTTATGACTCTTACAAATACCGTCATTTCAACTGGAGGCGGCGCTGTTCTCAGAAAGGTAAACAGAGATAATCTGAAAGAAATGGGTAAGATCATATATCTGAAGGCGGATGTTGATACACTTGTTGAGCGCGTAAAAGGGGATGAGTCGAGACCGCTTTTGAAAGCTGAAACAGAAGAAGAATTAAGAAAACAAATATCAACTATGCTTGATTTCAGAAATCCGTATTATGAGTTTTTTGCCGATCAGGTCATTTATACTGACCGCCTGACACCATCAGAAATTGCAGAAATAATTGATTGAAATGAATAGTTTATTAAATATCAGCCAGGGATTGAGTCTCTTTCCCTGGCTGAAAGTCTGGAGTAAGTCCGATGAATAGAAATAAATGTACTCAGATTTATAAATTAATATGTTACTATTATTTATGTGTGATATACTGTATCTATCAGACGTATGAATATAGCAAAAGATGTGCACTTTAAGCAGAGGAGATATATATATGGCGGCACCGAAGACGGATCTAGCAAAGTTTGTTGCGGAAGAAATAAAAAAATATGAAGGTATTATGGTACCGGTTAAAGCCAGTACTTCGGAAAGGTTACTGGTAAAGAAGGTTCCTGTCGAAAAACTTCATCCTAATCCGGATGATGAATTCTGCAGTTCC
Source organism: uncultured Clostridia bacterium (assembly GCA_946610715.1). Classification (GTDB taxonomy): domain Bacteria; phylum Bacillota; class Clostridia; order Lachnospirales; family Lachnospiraceae; genus Eubacterium_Q. Next base: position 2,164 of record CAMOCO010000020.1, read on the forward strand.
GAGGTTGGACCTAATTATAGTATATATAACCGCTATGTACGGGCTTTCCAAAGATTCGGAAGTATGGATCAGAGTGTTCTGGATGAACCTATTACGGTTCAAAAGGTTCATCCCGATGGATATATGATTCTTAACGGACATCACAGATGGGCAGCTGCCATGAGAGTTGGAATTAAAATGATTCCTGTAAAGATTGTCAATCTGACAAGTGAAGTTGATATTAAAAAAATGCTCAAAGCTTCGATACATAATAAGAGGGTGACTCTTGACCTTGATGAAGTGGTTTTCTGTTCGGAGGAAGATGATATACCCGAGAGACCGCTGCCATTTCCGATGAATAAGGTTTTTGTGGAAAGAATCAGACTCGGAATTCCGGCATTGCTTCATTTCCTCGGACAAAAGGGTTATGACGTCTGGGTATATTCTTCAAACTATTATTCGCTGGATTATATTCAGAAATATTTTAAACGATATTCCGTAAAGGTAGACGGAGTTGTTACGGGAATAGCAAGGAAGGATAAAAATTTTGAGGAAACCCGAAAAAGGGCGGAATCATTGATAACCGACAAATATATTGAGACCATTCATGTTGACAGAAATAATTTAGTAAGAATATTTAAAGAGAATAGTAATTATGAGGAGTATGAAATAAAAACTTCATCTGCCAACTGGTCCAGAAAAGTTATGAAGATTATACATAAATTCTGATTATATTAATTGGTGGGAAGAGGCTTATGCTTTTTAATAATCAAAAATCTGATGAGATTAAAATGCGAGTTTCATTTGACCTGGATGAGGTTTTATTTGTGCTCCCGGAGACTCATAAGACGGAACCTCCCCTGATTTTTCCGTTTAATCTTATATACAGGGAAAGACTGAGACTGGGGACTCCGGATGTTATAAATACATTACAGAGCATGGGTTATGAGGTCTGGGTTTATACTTCTTCATTTCGCTCTGAAAGGTATATTAAAAATCTCTTCAGACATTATCATGTAAAGTTCGATGGGATAGTAAACGGAACTCGTCATCTAAAGGAAGTTCAGCGGGACAGAAGGGAAGCACTTCCTCAAAAAATGCCAAGTAGATACAGAATATCTCTTCATATAGATGATGAAACTATCATTAACACTCTTGGTAAACAATATGGATATAACGTATATCAGCTGGATGCCCAGGATGATGAATGGAAGGATAAAATTATAGAACGGGCTGAGATGATAAGAAAAAGGGAGTTCGGATGAAATATAAACGGATTCTATGCTTAATCTTAATATTATTTTTTTCCGTTTGCATATTAAAGGAGGACAGTTTTTTATCTAAGGTCAGTGCCGATGACCATAAGATTGTCCGTGTAGGATGGCATGAACCGCCTCATTACATAAAGGACGAAAACGGAAGAAAATCGGGATATTCATACGAATATCAAATGAGGATCGCAGCATATACCGGCTGGGAATACGAGTACGTAGAAGGTACGTGGGGCGATCTTTTTGAGATGCTGTGTAATGGAGAGATAGATATACTCAGTGATGTATCTTATACAGACGAGCGTGCGGAAATTCTGGGATATCCATCTATTCCAATGGGAACAGAGGTATATTATCTGTTTGTGCCGCCCGACAGTGATATTGCCGTGGATAATCTGTCGGCATTAAACGGAAAAAAGGTTGGTCTTACCAAGGACAGCATAGCCAGGGACTTTTTCGAGGAATGGGCAGAAGAATATAATATTGAAGCTGAAATCGTGGAGATTAACTGTCTGGAGGAAGAAGGACTGCAATATCTCGGTAATACCATCGATGCTTATATCACCATGGATACCTATGGTTCACCGGAAGTTGCAGTACCTGTATGTAAGATAGGTTCTTCGGATTTTTATTTTGCCGTAAATAAGGATCGTGTCGATTTACTGGCAGATCTGGATTCTGCTTTAAACAGAATACAGGCAGAAAGCAGATATTATGATGAAGAACTCCATGATAAATATCTCAAGAGTTCCGAGAATTTAAAATATCTTGATAATGTTGAAAAAGACTGGCTTAATAATCATGGTACCATACATGTTGGATATCTTGATAACATGCTGGCTTATTGCGCAAAGGATAAAAACGGAGAGCTGACAGGTACGCTAAAAGACTATCTGGAATATACATCGACTGTATTTCACAATCAGAATATAAATTATGATACAGTTGCATTTGATACTTCGGCTGAGGCAATAGAGGCCCTTAAAAACGGCAAGGTAGACTGCATATTCCCTGCAAATCTAACGAACTATGATGCTGAAGAAAACGGTCTTGTTATGACGCCGCCCGTGATGCGTACGGAAATGACATTGATAGTTCGCGATTCTGAGCATAAGGAGTTTTTACAGAAAGATACAGTCAGGATTGCTGTGAATGAAGGAAATACAAATTATGATTATTTTCTTGCAGACAATTATCCCAACTGGGAAAAGATATATTTTAAGGATATCTCCGACTGCATAAATGCCGTTGCCGATAAAAAGGCGGATTGTTTTATTATCAGCAATTATCGTTACGGAACCTTTGCGAGACTTTGCGAGAAACTTGGACTGGAAACAATTAATACCGGAATAGGCCTGGATTACTGCTTTGCTGTTCGTCTGGGTGATGGCGCTCTTTATTCTATTCTCGCCAAGACTACCAATGCGATTCCGGATTCGCTTATTTATTCTTCACTTACTTATTATTCAACGGAAGTATCCAAGGTCAGTTTTACAGATTATCTGAAGGAATATATGTTTATCATCACTTCGGTCATTGCCTTAATCCTATTAATTATAGTGATACTTCTCTGGAAAGATTTCCGTGCAGGTAAAAAGATTAAAAAAGAGAGAAGTCTTATTAAAGACCTTAACAGAAGAGTATTTGTTGATTCATTGACTTCGGTTCGTAATAAGGGAGCATATACGGAATATATAGAATCACTTCAGAAACAGATGGATAATGGTGAGTTAAGTGAATTTGCGGTTGGGGTTTTCGATTGCAATAATCTGAAACAGGTAAATGATGAAAACGGACATGATAAGGGTGACATTTATCTTAAGAATTCCTGCGTATTAATATGTAAAATATTTGAGCATAGTCCCGTATTCAGAATCGGAGGAGATGAATTTGCGGTGATATTGCAGAATAATGATTACATAAACAGAAATGAGCTTATAAATACTTTTAAAGAAAAACAGTTAAAGATTTATACGGAAACAGATAATAAATGGGAAAAGATAAGTGTAGCTTTCGGTATTGCCGACTATAATCCGGAGACTGATAAATCGGTTAATGATGTTGTACGTCGTGCAGATATGGTAATGTATGATAATAAGCGTTTACAGAAAGAGGGTAAACGCATATAGCAGTGGGAGGTATTTTATGATCTGTCCAAGGTGCGGCAGCATGTTGCCGGATAATGTTTCCGTATGTATGAACTGTCAACTTAATATATCGGCATTCAGTCCTGTAAATATTAATAATCCGGAAATACAGCAAAATGCAAATAATTTAAATATGTATACAAACGGCAACAGTCTGAATCAATATGAATTCGGATATAACCGCAGCACTATGGGTGGATATAATCCGGATATACCTGTGAATCATGGGAACAACATGAATCAGCCATCAGGAATGTCTCATGGACCTGCCATGGAGTATAAGCCGGAGTCAACACTTTTTGATAACAGAAGTGAAATGAGTAATATTCCGGTGGATAAACCTGCGGGGAATATGTCAAAAAAGGTGATAGTGCAGATAGTTGTTATCGCAGCCGTATTTATACTGATTGCAGGAGTGATTACGGCAATTGTACTTAGAAAAAAGCCCGGTGATGACTCATCCTCCGGAAGATCTACATCATCGACTTCCGAGGAGAGTACAGCATTCATTCCGGATGATGACTGGAATGTAGATGACTGGGATGTGGATGACTGGACCACTGAAGACGGGACTGATAGTGCATCAGGTTCAGGAACTCCCGAATTAACTCCTATTGAGGGAGTCTCGATTACGAGTCAGGTAATATATGATGAAGAAGGAGTCAGAATTACGGCAACGGAAATAGGAGAATCGTGGTCGGGAATCGATCTGGCACTTCATATAGAGAATAATTCCAATCGGGACATTATGGTACAGGCTAAGGATTCCAGTGTGAACGGCTATATGGTATACGGTCTTATGTCTCCGGATATTGAAAAAGGCAAGTCGGTAAATGCATCCATCAGATTTGATTCTGATAAGCTTGAGGAATGCGATATCGAAAAAATTGCTGTTATGGAATTTAGATTTCATATAATTGATTTGAATACATGGGACACGATCAAAGATTCAGATATGATCAGGGTTGAAACCACGGCGGCTGCAGATTATGTACAGGATTATCAGAATGACGGCAAGGTTATCTTTGATTCAAAAGGTATTAAGATTGTTGAAATGGGTATATCAGTAGGTGACGATATATGGGGACCGAGTGCTGTTTTTTATATCGAAAATACTTCCGACAGGAATATCGGTGTTCAGACCAGAGATGTATCAGTTAACGGAATAAAAGTCGATGCTATCATTTCAGAAGAAATCGTTGCAGGTAAGAAGGCAGTTGCACATATGCAGTTTATGCAGGATGAATTTGATGAAAACGGCATTGAGGAGATAAATGATATTGAGCTCTGTTTTCATTTCTTTAACTGGGATTCATACGAAAATATACTAACTACCGAACCTATTAAAATCGAGTACTGAAAATGGTATAATGCAGGTATCCCGATAAATGAGGTTTTATAATGAACGAAAATGTTAACTTTGAAAATAATTATGAAGCGGTTAAAGCAGATGCCATGCATAGACTGAAGAGTAAACAGCAGCAGTCAGCCAAAGGTATATTTATGATTGCAGGCGGAGTACTTCTTATGATAATTCCTTATGCATTTATTATTTCCGCATTTCTGTTTTATTTTGGCTACAAAAAGGTGTCAAATGCCAAGAAGGATTTGCGCTTACTATATAAGCAGATTTTTGTTGAGGAACCGCTTAAGAGAAATTTTCAGGATGTTACCTATCAGCCGGATAATGGATTTAACAGGGAGGTTGTAAGGAATTTTAATCTCTGTAAGATGGGAAACCGCTATTTCACAGAAGACTATATCAAAGCATCTTATAATGGCGTAACCTTTGAAATGGCAGATGTTATAGTCAGATATCATCAGAAAAGCGGAGATGATGATATTACCATTACTTATTTTCAGGGGAGGATGCTGGTATTTTATCTGCCGGACAAGTCACTTTCCTCTGTTCGTGTCTATAGTGAATCTTTCAGAAACAGGGCAATAGATAAAAAAGAGGCAAAAGAAGAATATGTCCAGATGGAAAGTGTGGATTTTAACAGCCGTTTTGATGTCTTTGCACCAAATGCCCATGATGCTTTCTATCTGTTGACACCTCCTTTAATGGAGCGGCTTATGGCTTTGACATCTAAATATAAAAGCATAGCTTTTAATGTTACCGGAAACATGGTGGCTCTGGGCTTTAATGAACCGGGAAATGATGCATTTGATTCAAAGAATCTTTACGGTGAGATAAATTATGAAGATGAAATCGTTAAAGTACAAAATGATATCGAAGATATAAAATCTATTATATCCGGTATTATATATAGATAATAAATTCACATTTAAGGAGGAAAACGTGGACAGAATTAAAATAGCATTTTTTGACGCAAAGGATTATGATATGCAGTCTTTTAAGGATGCAAATCAGAATGAAGAATTTGAAGTTCAATATTTTGAAACAAAGCTCTCGGCACATACATATAAACTTGCGGAGGGCAGCGATGCAGTTTGTGTTTTTGTAAATGATGATATCGATTCATATGTTATAGACAGACTTTATGAGATGGGCATTAAGCTGATCGCTCTGAGGTGTGCCGGATATAATAACGTGGATGTCGAATATGCTTTCGGAAAAATTCATGTTGTCCGTGTTCCGGCTTATTCGCCATATGCCGTAGCAGAGCATGCAATGGCGCTTCTTCTTACTTCGATTCGGAGAATCCATAAAGCATATATAAGAACCAAGGATTTCAATTTCAGTTTAAACGGACTTACAGGTTTTGATCTTCATGGTAAGACAGTAGGTGTTATCGGTACCGGTAAGATCGGCCGCATTTTTATTGATATATGCCGTGGATTTGGAATGAATGTGATAGCATATGACAAATTCCCCGCCAGGGATTCCGGCATCGAATATGTCAGTCTTGATGAAATATGGGAGAGAAGTGATGTGATCTCGCTTCACTGTCCGCTTACTGATGAGAGTAAGCATATGATCAATACAGAGAGTATTGAAAAAATGAAGAAGGGCGTTGTGATAATCAACACTTCAAGAGGTGCGCTTATCAATACCGAGGCTCTTGTACAAGGAATCAAGGATCGTAAGGTCGGAGCTGCCTGCCTTGATGTATATGAAGAGGAGTCAGATGTATTTTTCCATGATTACTCAAATCATATTGTAAATGATGATTTACTGGCAAGACTTATCTCCATGCCAAATGTTATTGTAACGTCCCATCAGGCGTTCCTGACAAACGAAGCACTTTCAAATATAGCTGATACAACATACAGTAATATCCGTGAATTCTTCCATAAGGATTCCAGCGTGAATGAAGTATGCTACAAATGTCCGAATGTTGCTACCTGTGATCAAAAGCATGATAAAAAATGTTTTTAATATAGAAATGAATAGTCAGTAATGTTTTTTTGCTATTTGGGGGTGGACTCATATGGCTGATAATAAAATGGTTTTATATAAAATATCAGAAGCACTGATTATGGATTATGCGAGCATCTATTATGTGGATGCCAATACTAATGAATATTACTATTATTCTGTGGATCGGGAACATATATCCATAAAGTTTGAATATTCGGGAAGTGATTTTTTCAAGGATATGATTCGTGATATAAAGACGATGATTTATGATGAAGATCAGCACATCTTCCAGGAGCTTTTTGATAAGGACAGGCTTCTTAATGCCATAAACAGAGGCAAAAAGCAGAGCATAGAGTACCGTCTTTTGATAAATGGTATTCCTACCTGGCATTCTTTATGTACTGTCAGAAGTCAGGATGTGGACACTGACTTCTTCGTTCTTGGGGTTATCAATATCGATAAAGAATATAAGCACAGGAAGGATGAGGAGGAAATTGAGAGGCAGAAGAATATCTACGACCAGATTACTACCAGTTTGGCAGCGCAATATGATACACTCTATTATATTGATCTGGAAACGGATACTTATGTGGAAATTTCATCCACTGATGAGTATAAAAAACTGAATATTCCGGCAACGGGAAAAAATTTTTTTGCTGAAAGCAGAAGAAGTATCCGTAAATTTGTTCATCCCGAAGATCGTGATGTGATAATGAATTACCATTATAAGGATGCGATGCTTGAAAAACTCAAATACAGAAATACCTTTTCGATAGCATTCAGAATGGTTATCGATGGGCAGGTCAGACATATCAGACATCATGAGATGATGTCAAAGGACAAAAAACATCTGATAGTATGTATAGAAAACATCGATGCCGAAGTGAAGGCAAAGCTTGCCTATGAAGAAAGTGAGAAAAAAAGCCAGATATATTCGCAGATTGCAGAAAGTCTGGCATCACACTTTGATCTTATCTATTATGTTGAATGCAGTACAAGTCATTTTATGGAATTTTCCACCAAGAAAATCTATGGAGAACTGGGAATACGGGAAGAAGGAGATGATTTCTTCAATATTTCTCATAAAAATGCGGATAAGATCATATATCATGAGGACAGGGAGAGGCTGAAACTTTTCCTGAACAAGGATAATTTTATATCTCAGCTGGATAAGAGCAGGCAGCTTGTTATAGATTACCGTATGGTAATTGATGGCATAAAGCCCAGATATACACGAATGACGGTCCTGTGGTCATCGGATAAGAGCCATTTTATCATTTGTATAGAAAATCGTGAGGAAGATGTAAAAAAAGAAAAGGAACGCCTTAAGGCTCTTACCCTGGCAAATGAAATGGCCAGACGCGACGATTTGACAGGATGCAGGAATGTGACCGCTTATCATGAAATGGAGAAAGAACTTTCTGAACTTGTTAAGGATAATAAAGACTATGCCTTTGGAATGGTAGTCTGTGATATCAATGATCTTAAGATGATCAATGATACGCAGGGACATAAGTCAGGAGATGAATATATAAAGGAATCCTGTAAAATGATACGCAGGATATTCAGCCACAGTCCGATTTTCCGGGTAGGTGGAGATGAGTTCGTTGTTGTTCTGAGAGGACATGATTATGACCACAGAGAAGCGCTTATTTCCCAATTGCATAATCAGGTTGAAGACCATTTGAATATAGGAGAAGGACCGATCGTGGCTTCAGGTCTTGCCGAATATCAGCCGTATAAAGACAGCTCTGTTACGGATGTATTTAACAGAGCAGACAGTGAAATGTATGAAAATAAAACTGCGCTTAAAGAAGAAAAGCTCTTCATGGAAAGCAGATCGCTTAAAGAAAGAAGCAATTTCAGGGCTATTACGGATGACAGAAGAAAGCTGCTGGAGGGATTATATAAATCCTTTGAAGTGGTTGCTGAAGGAACATATGTATTTATATGTGATATGCAATATGATTTTTCCAAATGGTCCAAGAATGCAGTTGACAGATATGGCCTCCCGTCTGAATATATGTACGGAGCAGGAGATATATGGGAGAATCACATACACCCTGAAGATAGAGATGAATACCATAAGGGAATTGACGAGATATTCTCAGGAAATATATCCGGTCATGATATGCAGTACAGAGCAAAACGTACTGACGGAGAATATGATGTATGCACCTGCCGCGGCGTAGTGCTTAGAGACCTGAACGGAGAGCCCGAATATTTTGCCGGAACTATTCGTAATCACGGCATTCAGGGACATATAGATACCCTGACCGGTCTCAGAAACCAGTACGGATTCTTTGAGGATCTGGATACATGTATTAACAGAGAATCATCTGTAAATGTACTTCAGATAGGAATCAGCAAATTTTCTGAAATTAATGAAATCTACGGATATCATTTCGGAAACAGAGTTCTGCAGCAGTTTGCAAGGAAGGTTTATGAAACAACAGGAAATACAGGACACACATACAGGCTTGACGGTACAAAGTTTGCGGTTATAAGCAATACACTTTCACTTGCGGATATGAAAGAAAAATACGATGGATTCAAGGATTATTGCAGAGAGTGGTTTAGCCTGGATGACAGGAAAATCCTGCTGGAGGTTAATTGCGGTGCCCTTGAACTGAATAATTTTGATGTTGATTCACAGACTGTTTACGGATGCCTTAATTTTGCGTATGTAGAATCAAAAGCTCATCATCAGGGTGAAATGATCGATTTCAGGAATGATCTGAATGACAGGAATCGTCAACGCCTTGAGAAGCTTCATGCCATCAGATCATCCATTATGAGAGGCTATAGCGGATTTTATCTGATGTATCAGCCTGTTGTTGATGCAAATACAGAGAAACTGATAGGAGCGGAAGCTCTTCTCAGATGGGAAAATGAAAAATACGGAATTGTTCCGCCAAATCAATTTATCCCGCTTTTGGAGACGGATCCTTTATTCCCCGAGCTTGGAGAATGGATCATAAGGGAAGCTTTATTTGCGGCAAAACAGATACTTAAAGATGATCCGGAATTCATTATGAATGTCAACTTGTCCTATACACAACTTGAAAAGCCTGATTTTGTTGATATGGTAATGAACATTTTGAAAGAAATGCAATATCCGCCGGAACACTTATGTTTTGAAGTTACGGAAAGATGCAGGCTGATGAATATAGAACAGCTGAAAAATGTAACAGCTAATCTGAAATCCAGAGGTATTTTGATAGCGCTTGACGATTTTGGTACAGGATTTTCTTCGGTTGACATTGTTAAGGAACTTCCATTCGATATTATTAAGATAGACCGGGGATTCGTCGATAAAATCGAAGATAATGAAGTTGACAGACAGCTCATTAAACATTTTGCCGGTATCGCATCTATCTTTGGAGCAAAGGTCTGTGTCGAGGGTGTTGAGACAGAAGGTATGAGAGATATTCTAAAAAGATATGATGTTAAGAGCTTTCAGGGTTACTACTATGCAAAGCCGCTTATGTTGGAGCAATTCTTCGCGTGGAAGAAGGAAAAGTATTCCGGGGACGTGTAAATTGAACTATTTATTCTTTTATGTTATCCTTTAAAAGTCATTAACTTGTTGTGGGAGGTTTATACTTGTGAGTGAAAATAAAGATAATTTTAAGCCATATATTCCGGCTGATAAGGTAACACCGGAGCTTACGGTTACGTCAGTAATTATAGGCTGTCTTTTGTCTGTAATATTTGGTGCCGCAAATGCCTATCTGGGACTCCGTGTGGGAATGACCATATCTGCATCTATTCCTGCAGCAGTTATATCTATGGGCGTTATAAGAATCATTATGAGAAGAGATTCACTTCTTGAAAACAATATGGTTCAGACCATAGGTTCGGCCGGGGAATCACTTGCTGCCGGTATTATATTTACAATGCCTGCAATGTTTCTATGGGCAAAAGAAGGTGTAACAGAGAAGCCCGGTATGCTGACAATATTTCTTATAGCGCTTTTCGGAGGCATTCTCGGTGTCCTTTTCATGGTGCCGCTCAGAAATGCTCTTATAGTTCAGGAACACGGTGTTCTCCCGTATCCTGAGGGAACTGCCTGCGCTGAGGTGCTTCTTGCAGGTGAAGAGGGTGGCTCAAGTGCAAAAGCTGTGTTCGTCGGAATGGGCATTGCCGGAGTTCTGAAGTTCATAGTGGATGGATTAAAGGTGGTTCCGGGAACGATTGCAGCTCCCATTAAAGCATTGAAAACAGAAATATCGGCAGAAGTATATCCTGCTCTTATGGCTGTAGGATATATATGCGGCCTGAAAATATCTGCATATCTTCTTGCGGGAGCGGTGCTCGGATGGTTTGTGCTTATTCCCGCAATAGTTACATTCGGAGGGGCGACAGTAATCTATCCGGGAACGGATACAATAGCAAATATATATGCTGCCGGCGGAGCAGGTTCCATATGGAGCAATTATATAAGATATATCGGCGCCGGAATGGTTGCCGCAGGCGGTATCATAAGTCTGATAAAATCACTTCCGCTTATAGGTAAGACATTTATGAGTTCCATTAAAGGAATCAAGTCTGCAGGGAAGGGCGGAACACTTAGAACAGAACAGGAAATGGATTTTCGCGTTGTAGTAGGCGGCATAGTACTTGTTACGCTGGCTATCTGGCTTTTCCCCGATATTCCCGTAACTCTTCTCGGAGCAATCATAATGGTCATATTCGGATTTTTCTTCGGATCAGTTGCATCAAGAATGGTTGGACTGGTTGGCTCAAGTAATAATCCTATATCGGGAATGGCAATCGCAACACTTCTGTTTTCCACAATGATTTTAAAATTCTCAGGTGATACAGGAGCACATGGAATGATCGGTGCCATATCTATCGGTACTATCATATGTATAATTGCCGCAATGGCAGGTGATACATCTCAGGATCTGAAAACAGGCTTTATTCTCGGGGCGACTCCGAAAAAACAGCAATATGGTGAGCTTATCGGCGCGTTTGTTGCTGCACTTACCATCGGAGGAGTACTGGTTCTTCTTGATAAAGCATGGGGCTTCGGAACGGCTGAACTGTCAGCGCCGCAGGCTACACTTATGAAGATGATCGTTGAAGGTGTTATGGACGGAAATCTCCCATGGTCATTGGTATTTATCGGAATCTTTGCTGCAGTAGTGGTGGAAATCCTCGGAATACCGGTTCTGCCGGTAGCTATCGGTCTGTATCTTCCACTGGAACTCAGTACAACCATAATGGTCGGCGGCGTTATCAGATGGTTTGTGGATAAGAAAAAAGAAAGGACCGAGAAAAGGAAGCAGGCAGAAAAAGAGAAGTCTGAAAATAAAAATGATGATTCCGGAAAGGGCGTACTATTCTGTTCGGGTATGATTGCCGGAGAGGGTCTGGTCGGTATAATCCTTGCGATTCTGGCCGTCACGGGAGTTGCCGATAAGATTAATATGTCAGACGCCGTAAATACGGGAGTCATAGGTGGTACTATACTTCTGATCGTAATGATCATTAGTATTTCTTTGGTGGCATTGTCGGGAGAAAAAGATGGACAAAGCTGACAGAAAGGATAATTATCTGGATTTTATACCATTCCATGATGATAAGATACGTTGGGATAAAAATGACAAGGAAGAGATTACTTTATATATAGAAAATAAGGGGATATTTAACCGGCTTACGCAGATGCTTTTCAAAAAGCCCAAAGTAACACAGATTCACCTTGAAGGAATGGGAAACTACATATGGCCTCTTTTGGATGGCAGTCGCTCCATATATGATGTGGGAATGCTGGTTAAGGAAAAATTCGGTGAGGAAGCAGAGCCGCTGTTTCCGCGCCTGATACAATATATAAAGATGCTGGAAGGTTATGGATTTATTAAGGTATTGAAAAATTAAGCAGGGGGTGCAATATGGAATACTTTTTCGGTAATAAGGAGTCCGGTAACATTTTGATTCAGATGGTGGGCGACTATGATCTGTCATTTATTGATTCTGAAGTTGAAATAATCAAAGATTTAAAAGGTGATGATGATTTTTATTTTATTGCATTCAGGGTGGATAACTGGAATGATGATCTGTCGCCGTGGAAATCGGTGCCATATTTCGGTGAGGACGCTTTTGCCGGAAATGCCGAGGCAACGTTAAAAAAGCTCCTTGATTATATCGATGAAAATGTATTGAAGAATAGAAATAAGGATGAGATAAAGCTTTATATCGGAGGCTATTCACTGGCGGCACTCTTTGCACTTTGGAGTGTATATCAGACAGATATATTCAGCGGCGTGGCTGCTGCATCGCCTTCAATGTGGTTCCCGGGATTCTATGAATATTTAAAGAGTAATGAGATAAAGACCAAATCGGTATATCTCAGTCTCGGTAAAGCAGAAAAGACAGTTAAGAGGGATGATGACAGGCTTGTGGGGGATCTCCTTGAAGAGCTTCATCAAAGTTATATTAATGAAGTAGAATGTAAACTTCACTGGAACGACGGAGGACATTTCTGGAAACCGGATTCCCGTGTGGCAAAAGCATTTGCATGGAATCTGAAGACGGATAAGCATGGCATGATGGATCTGTAGATATTAAAAAATACTTGAAGTTAGTCTTTTAAGGGTTATAATAGGTAATTGGTATCGCACTCGTCTTTTGGCGGGTGCGAAATCTTTGTTGAGAAAGGAATTATGTCATGGCTGATGGAAATAATCATGAAGGCTTTGATTTTTTTAAGTTACGGGCCGTGGATATTGTAAATATGGGATTTATCCTGTATATGTTCACATTTTATCTTATATATATGGATAATATGTATTTCAATATTACCCATACAAGAGCACTGGCGTTCTGGTATGGAGCAGGTGCCTACGTTGGTCTGGTGATACTTGCTTATGCATATGACTGTTTTGGGGCGGAAAAGGGTAAGAGATGGTCCTTAAAAGAAAAGTTCCTTATTAAGGATGAAACCATCATGTCAATGCCTGAATTCTGGCTTGGAGGTTTTGTCCTGGCAAATATAGTAGCTTTTATAAATGCGCCAAATAAGCTGACTGCATGGACCGGTGAAAGCGGAAGATACTTCGGCCTTATGATGATTCTTATTATAGCCGCTATGTTTATATTTGTTTCAAGAAGATGCTATGTCAATATTCTTCATTTTATAGCAATTACCGCAACTTCGGTTCTTGCGATTGTAATGGCATATCTTCAGCATTTCGGATCGGATCCTTTTAAGCTCAGGGAGCGTATTCTGGAAAAACAGCAGGAACTGTTCATTTCACTTTTCGGAAATATCAATACATACGGATCATTTCTGGCTATGGCTATACCCGGAATCGTGGCTGTACTGGTTTTTGCAAAAAAGAAGTATATAAGGATCAGTGCCGGAGTGGGGCTTTTCATACTTTCCATAGGTGTAATCCCTGCGAAGAGTGATAATGTTTACCTCGGAACAGGCGCTGCGATGGTTGTTTTACTTTTCCTCTCCATATACTTCAGGCAGATAGTAAGATATATGGTAAGCTGTGTTATCATGCTTGCGGGATTTCTTGTTATGGCATATCAGAATGCAGTCGGTAAAGGAAGCCAGAAGCATATTAACGGTCTTGCGGAAGTGATCGAGAATCCAAAGATTATGCTTCTCCTCTTTATAGTTGTACTGGTTGCAGCTGTATTGGTATTTTTCCTTGACAGGAAGGTGAAGGACAAGATTACAGATAAGCTTGCAAAGAAGATCATTCTTATTCTGATCATCTTCATGGTAATAAGCGGAGTGGTAATCTTCATTATCGGAAGAAAGGCCGGAATGTCTATTTTTGTATTCAACGATAAGTGGGGGACTTTCAGAGGATATATCTGGAGAAGAAGTGTCAGCCTTTATAAGATGGCTGATCCATGGCACAAGCTTTTCGGATATGGAAATGAGACTATAAAAGAGCTTATGATGAGCAATTTTAAGGGTGAAATGATTGATATAACCAGGCGAACCTACGATAATTCTCACAATGAACTGCTTCAATATCTTGTTACCACAGGCCTTATAGGTATGGTTTCTTATATAGGATTATTTATTTCCGGTGTAAAATATATGATCAGGAATTCAGCAGGAAATGCAACCGTTATAGCCCTCGCTGCTGCGTCCACAGGTTACTGGGTGCAGGGAACGGTATATCTTAATCAGCCGATAACCACGCCTTTATTCTTTGTACTTTTGGCAGCAGGTATAGGTTATGTAAGATACAGAAAGCAGGAAGAAAAGTAATTGTAGAATTAATTGTTTTATGATACGATATTTAATCAGTACGATGTCCAGGAGAAAGGACGTCCCAGCATATTATTAAGGAGTTTATTTACGATGAAAATTTATGAAGAACTGGTTGAAAGAGGACTTATTGCACAGGTTACAAGTGAGGATGAAATAAAGGAACTTGTAAATAATGGTAAGGCAACATTTTATATCGGTTTTGATCCTACGGCAGACAGTCTGCATGTAGGACATTTTATGGCGCTTTGCCTTATGAAGAGACTTCAGATGGCAGGAAATAAGCCGATTGCTCTTGTGGGCGGCGGTACAGGTATGATCGGTGATCCTTCAGGACGTACCGAACTTCGAAGCATGATGACTACTGAACAGATCGATCACAATTGTGAGTGCTTCAAGAAACAGATGAGCAGATTTATCGAATTCGGTGAAGGAAAAGCCATGATGGTAAATAATGCCGACTGGCTGAGAGACCTTAATTATATTGAGTTTATAAGGGATATCGGATCCCAGTTCAGCGTAAATAAGATGCTTGCAGCAGAGTGTTATAAGCAGAGACTTGAGAGAGGACTTAATTTCCTTGAGTTCAATTATATGCTTATGCAGAGCTATGATTTTTATATGCTGTTTCAAAAATACGGATGTAATATGGAATTTGGCGGTGATGATCAGTGGTCCAATATGCTTGGCGGTACAGAACTTATCCGTAAGAAACTTGGCAAGGATGCCCATGCTATGACCATTACACTGCTTCTTAATTCCGAAGGTAAGAAAATGGGTAAGACAGCCAAGGGAGCCGTATGGCTTGATCCGGCTAAAACTTCTCCATATGAGTTTTATCAGTACTGGAGAAATATTGATGATGCAGATGTCATAAAGTGTATCAAGATGCTTACATTTATCCCTCTTGAGGAGATACGTCCTATGGAAAAGTGGGAGGGCGCAGAGCTGAATAAAGCAAAGGAAATTCTTGCTTACCATCTGACAGAACTTGTTCATGGCAAGGAAGAGGCTGATAAAGCTGACACTGCTGCAAAAGCAATATTTATGAAGGGTACAACCGAGAATATGCCCGAAACCGTAATTTCAGAGGCTGATTTTGAAAACGGAAGTATATCACTTCAGACACTTCTTGTACTTGGAGGTCTTGCTTCCTCTAAGACAGATGGCAGACGTGCCATCGAGCAGGGTGGCGTTTCGGTAAACGGTGAGAAGGTTACCGATGTAAAGGCTGAATATACAGCTGATGCATTTGATGAGGAATTTGTTATAAAAAAAGGTAAGAAGAATTTCAGAAAGATAATTTTTGAGTAAGGGGAAATCTATGCCTGGCGGTATCAGAAACGGTTTTAAAAGCTTTTTAAATAAAGTTATTCCCGAAGGCTTTACAATTCCGGGAATTAATAATATAGAAGAAGAACAGGAAGAAGAGGTTTTTGAAAAGGATCTTCATCTCTATAACAGGGAAGGGTATTTTTATGTGCTTATCATAGATAATAATTATCTTGATATGGAACATGAGAAGGTCCTCGGTGAAAATGCCGGCTGCAGTGTGGCTTCTGCCAGAACCGGACCTGAAGGACTTGAACTGGCTTCTAAAGATAAATATGATCTTATTCTCATAGCTGCGGAACTTCCGAGAATGGACGGAATTCAGACCTTAAATAATCTTCGTAACAGCGAAAGAAGTAAGTGCAAAGATTCAAAGGTATATGTAATCCTTCCGGAAACTGATAAGGAAAAAGATTCTCATTATACAGAGCTCGGTTTTCATGGCGTTGTAAGAAAACCTGTTGAAAAATGTGTATTTGAGAGTATCATCCTGCAGTATGCGCCTAAAAAAATGCTTCCTGAGGATGAGAGGACCATTGAATACATTAATGACCTTGCGGAAAACACTAAGCGTCTTAAGAGATGTGATGTAAGACTCAGTACCGGACTTCTGAAGCATGACGGTGACATGGAAGCATATAAAGCTTCAGCCGCAAAGTTTTGTTCTTCATATGATGAATCAAAGAACAAAGCTCTCGATGCACTTCTTCTGGATGAAAAAATGAAATATATGGACGAGGTGAGAGAACTGAGAGAGCAGGCAAGGCTTCTCGGTGCCATACACCTTGCGGATATTTTTGATGATCATGTAAATATGGCAAAGGATGATACGCTTGAGGTTGCCAACAAGAATTGGAAGAATCTTGTATCCGAATGGAAATATGTAGTTGCCGGAATGGCTGACTGGCTCGGTAAGCCGGAATATATCCAGTCTGTATTTGAGCAGGATAAAATAAAATCCAATGGCATATGGATGTCTGAAAATGAAATACATGAAAGAGTAAGCGATATCATATATGCCCTTATCGATGATGATTTTGAATATGCAGAGAGTCTGATGAAGCTTCTGCTTGAGTATGATTTTGATGATGTGATAAGAAGAAAGCT
>CAMOCO010000021.1 GCA_946610715.1 uncultured Clostridia bacterium
GTAGCTCAGCAGGATAGAGCGTCCGCCTCCTAAGCGGAAGGTCGTGCGTTCGAATCGCATCGGGAACACATATAAAAATGGGGATGATTCGCTTCAGAAGCTTATTGAAAGCCGGTGAAGAAAATCATCCCTTTTTTATTTTCGCGATGTCAGATTATCTTTAAGTGCGGCAAAGGAGCTGAAGATTTTTGCACGGTCCGCGCGGGGAATCTTCGGGTGTTTTGCCGAAAAGTCATCATTAATATGTACAGGCCTTTCGAGATATATAATATCTTTATATGGACCATCATAATCAGAGAATTCATTATCAAAATCCATTTCTTTATCCATCAGCCTTATGCCCTCCGATTTGGGAATTTCTTTCACGGGTGGTTGCACCTTCAAGATAACTTGTCCCTTTTAAAATTGCATTTTTACCATACTTGTCTTTTATAGTAAGCATGGCATTTTGCAGTCGCTTCTCCTGCTCCAGTTTTTTCGGATCCGTAAAAATGTCCAGCTGCTCATAAACAGTATCTTCGTTTTTAAGATTATTTGCCGATATGGTAACACGTCTTATGGTGAGATTCGGATTTATAATTCTGTCATAAAGCTCAGTTACCGCATTAATTATGAAATCCGATGAACTGGTAAATTTGTTGAAACCGGCGGTTCCGTGTGCATGAACCGGTACGATTCTTCCATAGTAATCTATTTGGACGTCACCGTTATAGGTTCCGTTATCTACGGATTCTCTATCATAATTTATTTCCAATGTAAATGAATCAGAAACCATATGCTGTCTGACCATATCCAGAACGAGAGATTCCGTCATTTCAATTACAATGATACGGGCTTTATCGACAGGGTAGGGTGTTGCGAGAACCTGACCGGAGGAAAGACTGTTTGTGGAAGGTTTATAATTTTTAATATCTTCTATGGTCGTCGGCTCTATGCCCCAGGCATGATCTATCAATATCTCCGCGTCAATTCCGAAGATGCTGTATAACCGCTCTTCATCATTCAGACTTTTTCTGGCAAGATCACCCATTGTATAAATATGTTCATTCATCAGACGCCGGGCTGTTCCCTTTCCTACTCTCCAGAAATCCGTAATTGGTGTATGGTTCCACAGCAGCTTGCGATAGGATATTTCGTCAAGTTCGGCGATACGCACTCCGTCAGCGTCCGGTTCCATATGCTTGGCGGTTATGTCCATCGCAATTTTAGCGAGATAAAGATTTGTTCCGATGCCTGCTGTTGCGGTAATGCCTGTAGTGGCAAGTACATCCCGGATCATTTTAATTGTGAGCTCATGGGCGGTCATTTTATAGGTCTTCAAATATGAAGTAACATCTATAAAAACCTCATCGATACTGTAAACATGAATATCATCGGGTGAAATGTATTTCAGATAAATGTTATATATATTATTGGAAAATTCAATATATTTTGCCATTCTGGGTGGCGCGATAATGAAGTCAATTTCATTTCCGGTCTGCTGTTTTATTTCAGCAAGGCGGCTCTTTACTTCAAATAATCTCGCACGTCCGGAAATGCCATATGCCTTCAGTGCAGGAGAAACAGCAAGACATATGGTTTTGTCTGTTCTTGTTTCATCTGCAACAACAAGACGGGTGGTCAGTGGATTGAGACCACGCTCAAAGCATTCAACAGATGCATAGAAAGATTTGAGATCGATGGCAACATATTGTGAATTCATAATCTGTTATAATCAGCCTCCATAGCTATGTATAGGAGTGGAACATTTTCCACAGAAGAAAGAATTAAAATTGCAAATATTTCCACATGTAGGACAATATACAAATCGTGGAGCTTCCCGCTTTAGAAGACTTGTTATACCCTCGGACTGTTCGGACTGATACTGACCCCGGGGAGCTGTATTTTGTCCAAATTGGTTCTGCCCCTGAGGAACCATATTCTGTCCGAATTGATTCTGCCCCTGAGGAACGAAGCTCTGCCCAAATTGGTTCTGATTCTGAGGAGCGATATTCTGTCCGAACTGGTTCTGCCCCTGAGGAGCCATAGTCTGCCCGAACTGGTTCTGTCCCTGAGGAACAAAGCTCTGTCCAAACTGATACTGCCCCTGCTGGGGAAATACCTGGCCCGCTGCCTGTCCCGGAAAATACTGCGACGGCTGGCCGGGATAAGTATTACCCGGAGTTACCCAATACTGCTGGTAGATTGGCATATTATATATTGCGTGGTTTTGTCTTGATGCATTACGAATTTTAATAAACGTAATAATATCCGCAATTATCACGAATATAAAGAAGAGTACGATCATATAAAAGTTTTTGGTGAACAGACAGAAATCATAAAATCCGTGTAAAAGAACTGCAATGATATAGCCGCGGGCAATGGACTTTTTACTGTCGGATTTTTTTCCCAGGGTAGAGGCATATTTTGCTTCTCCATAGTTATATCCCATGAATACGGAGAACATTCCGTGAGCCGGGATGGCAAGGAATGCACGGGGGATTGCGACTGAAAGAGGTGAACTGCCTGAAATGACATAGAATATATTTTCAATGAGGGCAAAGCCCATAGATGCATAAAAACAATATACGATTCCGTCAAATTTGAAATTAAAGGCAGGATGCTTCCATGTGGAAATGTACGCAGCCAGAAATTTAACAAGTTCTTCTACGCAGGCCACACCGAAAAAGGCAGATAGAAAGAAATAAATATATGTTTCCGGCGTGGATATTTCCTTAAGAATAGAATCCATAATTTCTTCCAATATGATAGCCGGAATGGCAGATAAAACTCCGAATATAACAAGTTTTACCAGAAGCCCGGCAGGCTCTTTTTCATAAGAGTCCATCTTATAAATATAAACCAGCAGAGCTACCACCGGGAGAATCGCAAGCAAAATAGCAAATAACATTTTATACACCAATACCTTTCAAAATTTTATGTCAGAACGACCCATGTAAATACTGCATGAGGTCAATAGTTCTGACATACAGTTTATAGCAATATTCGTGAAATATAAAGCAATATTTGAAAAGCTATGGGAAAATAATTATGTTAGTATGTCAATAAGTGATACTGCGTAGAGAAGGCTAAACATGTGGGGTAGCATGACTTTATGTCGAAAATAAGGAGGGGGTACATTTTAATGAAAAAAGAGTTTATGGACAAGGCAAAAGAGCTGGTTGCTCAGATGACGATTGAGGAAGCAGCGTCACAGCTCAGGTATGATTCACCCGCCATTGAGAGACTTGGCATCCCGGAATATAACTGGTGGAGTGAAGGTTTACACGGCCTTGCAAGAGCAGGTACTGCAACAGTATTTCCGCAGGCAATAGCTCTGGCGGCAGCCTTTGACAAGGATATGCTGAAGTCGGTTGCAGAGGTTGTTGCAACTGAGGCAAGAGCAATCTATAACGAGAGCAGAAAGCAGAATGACAGGGATATTTATAAGGGTATAACAATATGGTCTCCCAATATAAATATTTTCAGAGATCCGAGATGGGGAAGAGGTCAGGAGACCTATGGCGAGGATCCGTATCTTACAGCAACACTGGGAGTTGAATTCATAAAAGGACTTCAGGGAGACGGAAAGTATCTGAAAACAGCAGCTTGTGCAAAACACGCAGCAGGTCATTCGGGACCTGAAGCAACAAGACATTCCTTTGATGCTGTCATTTCAGATAAAGATCTTGAAGAAACATACCTGCCTGCATTTGAGGCGGCAGTTAAGGAAGCTGATGTGGCCGGAGTTATGGGAGCCTATAACAGGCTGAACGGAGAACCATGTAACGGTAGTCAGAAGCTTCTGGTAGATATATTCAGAAAGAAGTATGGATTCGAGGGTTATATAGTATCCGACTGCTGGGCAATCAGAGATTTTCATGAGAATCATATGGTAACCTCCGGACCTACAGAGTCTGCGGCAATGGCAATTTCCGCAACATGTGATCTTAACTGCGGTGTTGTTTACCTTCACATGCTGAAAGCATACGAAGAAGGAAAGGTTTCGGAACAGCAGATAAGAGAAGCGGCAGAGAGAGTATTTGCCATCAGAATGAGCCTCGGAATGTTTGCAGATGATTGTGAATATGACAGCATTGATTATGATGCGGTAGATACAAAGGAGTCTAAAAATCTCGCATATACTGCTGCCGTAAAGTCAGCAGTACTTCTGAAAAATGACGGAATCCTTCCTTTAAATAAGGAAGAGATAAAGACTATTGCGGTTATCGGACCAACAGCTGCATCTGTAAATGTTTTATATGGAAATTATAACGGAATCGCCAGCGAATATGTTACAAATATCGATGGTATAAGAGCAGCAGCGGGAGAAGATACAAGGGTTCTTTATGCTGAAGGAAGTCACCTTTTTAATGATCGTGTGCAGAATCTGGCAAGAAAGAGTGATCGTATAGCGGAAGCTGTATTTGTTTCTGAACACAGTGATGTGGTTGTACTTTCTCTTGGCCTTGATTCAACAATTGAAGGTGAAGAAGGAGATACCGGAAATGCATTTGCAGCCGGTGATAAGAATTCTCTCTATCTTCCGGATTGTCAGCAGGAACTTCTTGAAGCTGTTGCTGCAACAGGAAAGCCGGTTATAGTAGTTATAAATACCGGAAGTGCCATGGATGTAACATTTGCGGATGAAAACTGTAATGCCATTATCCAGTCATGGTACAGTGGAGAATTCGGCGGCAAGGCACTGGCAGATATCATTTTCGGAAATGTCAGTCCCAGCGGAAAACTTCCTGTAACATTCTATAAAGATGGTACAGTTCCCGATTTCAATGATTACAGTATGAAGGGCAGAACTTACAGATTTATGGAAGGTAAGCCGCTTTATCCGTTTGGATTTGGTCTCAGCTACAGCAAATTCTCATACGGTGCACCTGTATATGACAGTGCATCTGAGGAGATAAAGGTTTCGGTTACAAATACAGGAAGCATCAAAGCTGATGAAGTAGTTGAGGCATACATCACTTCCGAAGAAGGAGCGAAGCTTGGAGATCAGCCAAGATACAGCCTTTGCGGATTTGAAAGAGTTTCACTGGATGCGGGAGAAACAAAGGAAGTTACATTAAAGCTCGGAAGAAAAGCATTTACAGCTGTTGATAAGGACGGAAACAGAATCACTCCGGGTGGAAAGTATACAGTATATGTAGGCGGACAGCAGCCGGATGAGAGAAGCGAAGAACTTACAGGAAGCAAGGTTCAGTCTGTTGAAATAATAATAAATTGAAAATATTGAGTAAATTAATTGTTTCAATTATATTACAAATAATTTAAAATAGAGAATGACACAACTATATTATTTCATTCATAGAAAGGAAGGATAGACAAATGAAATTTTTCATTGATACCGCAAACGTTGATGACATTCGCAAGGCTAATGATATGGGAGTTATATGTGGAGTAACCACAAACCCATCACTCATTGCGAAAGAAGGAAGAGATTTTAATGAGGTTATTAAGGAAATAACATCTATTGTTGATGGACCTATCAGCGGAGAGGTTAAAGCTACTACAGTAGATGCAGAAGGAATGATAAAAGAGGGAAGAGAGATAGCAGCTATCCATCCGAATATGGTAGTTAAGATTCCTATGACTGTTGAAGGTCTTAAGGCTGTTAAGGTTTTATCAAAAGAAGGAATCAAGACAAACGTAACACTTATCTTTTCAGCAAATCAGGCACTTCTTGCTGCTAGAGCAGGTGCAACATATGTATCACCTTTCCTTGGAAGACTTGATGATATAAGCACACCGGGTATCGATCTTATTGAGACAATCGTTCAGATTTTCGATAATTACGGAATTGAGACAGAGATTATTGCAGCAAGCGTAAGAAATCCGATTCACGTTACAGATTGTGCTCTTGCGGGAGCAGATATTGCCACAGTACCATACGCTGTAATCGAGCAGATGACAAAGCATCCGCTTACAGATCAGGGTATTGAAAAGTTCCAGAAGGATTACAAGGCAGTTTTCGGTGAATAATAGAGAGGATACCAATATGACAAATCAGGAATTAGAGGCAAAGGCACTCGAAATTAGAAGAGGTATTATAACAGCCGTACATAGTGCTGCATCCGGTCATCCCGGTGGATCGCTTTCGGCGGCAGATATTATGACTTATCTCTACTTTAAAGAGATGAATATAAACCCATCCAACCCAAAAGATCCGGACAGAGACAGATTTGTACTGTCAAAGGGACATGTAGCTCCGGCACTATACTCCACACTGGCCAACAGGGGATATTTTCCGGTAGATGATCTAACCACCCTCAGACACACCGGCTCATATTTACAGGGACATCCTGATATGAAGCATATCCCCGGAGTAGACATGTCCTCCGGATCGCTTGGACAGGGACTTTCAGCTGCTGTTGGTATGGCACTGGCAGGAAAGCTTGATAATAAAGATTACAGAGTATATGCACTTCTTGGTGATGGTGAATCTGAAGAAGGACAGATATGGGAAGCAGCTATGTTTGCCGGCTTCCGTAAGCTGGACAACCTTGTAGTAATTCTTGATAACAATAATCTTCAGATTGATGGAAGCATCGATGAAGTATGCTCACCATATCCGCTTGATAAAAAATTCGAAGCATTTAATTTCCATGTAATTAATATTGACGGAAATAATTTCGAAGAGATCGGAGCTGCATTCGAGGAAGCACGTAATACAAAGGGAATGCCTACAGCTATAATAGCTCGTACTATCAAAGGCAAAGGAGTGTCATTCATGGAGAACAATGTAGGATGGCACGGTAAGGCACCTAATGACGAAGAATTTGAGCAGGCTATGGCCGAGCTGGGAAGGGCGTGAGAAAATGGCAGAGGAAAAGAAAGCAGTTGCAACGAGAGACAGCTACGGAGCTGCACTTGTTGAGCTCGGAAAAGAGCATGATGACATTGTGGTACTTGACGCTGATCTTGCAGCAGCCACAAAAACGGGAGTATTCAAGAAGGAATTTCCTGAGAGACATATAGATTGCGGTATTGCCGAATGTAATATGGCAGGTATAGCAGCCGGACTTTCAACCTGCGGTAAGGTACCGTTTATGAGTACATTTGCCATGTTTGCAGCCGGAAGAGCTTTTGAGCAGGTAAGAAATTCAATTGGTTATCCTCATCTTAACGTTAAGATAGGTGCTACTCATGCAGGTATCTCTGTAGGAGAGGATGGAGCAACACATCAGTGTAATGAAGATCTTGCTCTTATGAGAGCCATTCCCGGAATGGTAGTCATTAATCCAAGTGACGATATTGAAGCTAAGGCAGCCGTAAGAGCTGCATATGAATATGTAGGACCTGTATATATGAGGTTCGGCAGACTTGCAGTTCCTGTAATAAATGATAATGAGGACTACAAGTTTGAAATCGGTAAAGGAGTTCAGCTTAAGAACGGAAGAGATCTTACTATTATAGCAACCGGTCTTACGGTAGCACCCTCACTTGAAGTTGCAAAGAGATTCGAGGAAGAAGGAATCAGTGTAAGAGTTATTAATATTCATACCATTAAGCCGCTTGATGAAGAGATTGTTATCAAAGCTGCAGAAGAGACAGGAAGAATATTTACTGTTGAGGAGCATTCAATAATCGGCGGTCTCGGCAGTGCCGTAGCAGAGGTTGTTGCGGAGAACAAGCCTGTAAAGGTAACAAGAATGGGTATAAGAGATACATTCGGTGAATCCGGACCTGCTAAAGAACTGCTTAAGAAATACAAACTGGATGCAGATGGTATCTACGAGCAGATTAATAAAGAACTAAAGTAAGAATTCATAATATTTTAGGAGGGTTACAAAAATGAAACATTTACCAGAGGTTAAGATGGGAATTATCGCAGTAAGCCGTGATTGTTTCCCAATGAGTCTTTCAGAGAGAAGAAGAAAGGCAGTAGTTGCTTCTTATAAGGAGAAGTATGGCGATATTTATGAATGTCAGGTTACAGTTGAGAATGAAGTTGATATGAGAAAAGCTCTTGCAGATGTAAATGCAGCAGGAGTAAATGCGCTGGTAGTATATCTCGGAAACTTCGGTCCTGAGTCAAGTGAGACACTTCTTGTGAAGGAATTTGAAGGCCCTGCTATGATAATCGCAGCAGCTGAGGAATCAGGAGACAGCCTTCTTGATGACAGAGGCGATGCTTATTGCGGAATGCTTAATGCAAGCTACAACTTAAAACTTCGTAACCTCAGAGCATACATCCCGGAGTATCCTGTAGGAACAGCAGATGAATGTGCTGATATGATTAAAGACTTTATCTCCGTAGCAAGAGTAAGAATTGCTTTAAGTGATCTTAAGATCATCAGCTTCGGACCAAGACCACAGGACTTCCTTGCATGTAATGCACCTATCAAGCAGCTTTACAATCTCGGCGTTGAAATTGAAGAAAATTCAGAGCTTGACCTCTTTGAAGCATTTAATAACCATGAAGGTGATGAGAGAATCCCTGCTGTAGTTGATGATATGGCTAAAGAGCTGGGCGCAGGTAACAAAAAGCCTGAGATTCTTTCAAGACTTGCACAGTATGAGCTTACACTTCGTGACTGGATTGACGCGCATAAGGGAAGCAGAAGCAATGTTGTTATAGCCGGAAAGTGCTGGCCGGCATTCCAGACACAGTTCAAGTGTGTTCCTTGCTATGTAAACAGCCGTCTTGCAAAGGATGGAATTCCTGTTTCATGTGAGGTTGATATTTACGGAGCTCTTTCAGAGTACATCGGACAGCTTGTAAGTGAGGATACAGTTACACTTCTTGATATCAATAATACAGTTCCGAAGGATATGTATGAAGAAGAGATCAAGGGCAAGTTTGCTTATGATTATAAGATCACAGATACATTCATGGGCTTCCATTGCGGAAATACAGCTACAGATAAGCTGGCATTCTGCGAAATGAAGAATCAGAAGATTATGGCACGTACACTTCCTGAAGAAGTTACAAACGGAACTCTTGAAGGAGACCTTATTCCGGGAGATGCTACAATCTTCAGACTTCAGTCAACATCTGACGGAAAACTTCGTGCTTATGTTGCAGAAGGCGAGATTCTTCCTGTAAGAACAAGATCATTTGGTGCTATCGGCATCTTTGCTATTCCTGAGATGGGACGTTTCTATCGTCACGTACTTATTCAGAAGAACTTTCCTCATCATGCAGCTATAACATTCCATCACAATGGAAAGCTTCTCTATGATGTATTTAAGTTCCTTGGAGTAAGATTCGATGAGATTGAATATAATCATCCGGCAGGAGTAAGATATAAGTCAGAGAATCCATTTGCATAATTAACTTGCATTCCGGAGACGCATGGGCGGAAAATGAATCTTGGATGCCATACGGAATACCTTATTTCGTATGGCATCTTTTTTTAAAATCAGATATCGCTTATTATAAAGAAATTGCTCATCATAAGAGCGTGAAATATCATATAAATTAGATAATATATAAATTAGCAGGAGGGAATATAAGGTATGTATATAGGTGTGGATTTAGGTACATCTGCTGTTAAGCTTATTATTACAGATGATAACGGAAAGATTCAGAAGACAGTTTCAAAGGAATATGGTCTCAGCTTTCCTCATCCGGGATGGTCTGAGCAGAGCCCGGAAGACTGGTATACCCAGTCTATTGCAGGTATTAAAGAACTTCTGGAGGGCTATGACAATCCTGTTGTAGACGGTATCGGTGTTGGCGGACAGATGCATGGACTTGTGGTTCTTGATGAAAATGATGAGGTTATCCGTCCGGCTATCCTCTGGAATGACGGAAGAACTACTGCAGAGGTTGATTATCTCAATAATGAGATCGGGAAATCTTTCTTGTCAGATCATACCGGAAATATAGCATTTGCCGGCTTTACTGCTCCAAAGATACTTTGGATGAAGAAAAATGAACCGGAACTGTTTGCTAAAATCAAGAAGATAATGCTTCCTAAGGACTATCTCGTATATAGAATGACAGGTGCAAATTCAACGGATTATTCAGATGCATCAGGTATGCTTCTTCTGGACGTCAAGAATAAGTGCTGGTCCAAGGAAATGATTGATATCTGTGGTATCACAGAGGAAATGCTTCCGAAACTTTATGAAAGTTATGATGTTGTGGGAGAGATGAAGCCGGAAGTTATGGCTGAACTGGGACTTTCCAAGGCTCCGAAGTTCGTAGCCGGTGCGGGAGACAATGCGGCAGCTGCAGTAGGTACAGGTACAGTTGGACCGAATAAGTGCAACATTTCCCTGGGAACCTCCGGAACAGTATTTATCACAAGTGATAAGTTCGGTGTTGACAGTGCAAATGCACTTCACAGCTTTGATCATGCTGATGGCGGATTCCATCTTATGGCATGCATGTTATCAGCAGCATCATGCAATAAATGGTTTATGGATGAAATACTTCGTGAGAAGGATTATGCCGGAAGCCAGACAGGTATCGATAAGCTGGGCGAGAATTCGGTTTACTTCCTTCCATATCTTATGGGTGAAAGATCACCCTGGAATAATCCTGCAGTGAGAGCATGTTTCTTCGGAATGAGTATGGATACTTCAAGAGAGGATATGATTCAGGCAGTTCTTGAGGGTGTTGCATTTGGACTTCGCGACTCTATCGAAATTGCCAAGGCACAGGGTATTACCATTACCGAGAGCACAGTTTGTGGCGGTGGAGCAAAGAGTCCGCTGTGGAAGAAAATGCTTGCAAATATCTTAGGTATAACCATCAAAACTGTAAAGAATGATGAAGGTCCTGCACTGGGTGGCGCAATCCTGGCGGCAGTCGGATGCGGAAATTATGCAAATGTAGTAGAAGCAACCAGCGGACTGGTTGAGCTTTCAGATATCATCGAGCCTGAGGAAGAGCTTGTTGCTAAGTATAATGAGAGGTATGAGTATTTCAAGAAGCTTTATCCTGCAGTGAAAGAGCTTTATTAATTATGGAAGCATCGGTAATATTAAAGAAGGGTGAAGGCCGGACCATTAAGGCAGGTGGAGCCTGGATATATGATAATGAGATAGACCGGATTTCCGGGGAATATGAAAACGGGGATATAGTCAGGGTTGAAGATTTTGACGGATATCCCATGGGACGGGGATTTATCAATACTGCGTCAAAAATTACCATAAGAATGATGACCCGTGATCCAAAGCAGCAAGTCGATGATCAGCTTATCAGAAAGAGAGTCGAAAGAGCCTGGGAATACAGAAAAGCCGTATCAGATATTTCATCCTGCAGAGTGATATTCGGTGAAGCGGATTTCCTACCGGGTCTTGTTATAGACAAGTATGAGGATGTGCTTGTGGTGGAGTCTCTGGCACTGGGAATAGATCGGTTCAAGCTGCGTATTATTGAATTGTTAAAGGAAGTCATGGGAAATGACGGAATCAGCATTCGCGGAGTTTATGAGAGAAGTGATGCTAAGGTACGCCTGAAAGAGGGAATGGAAAGATTTAAAGGATTTATCGGAGATGCCTTTGATACAAACGTCATAATTACAGAGAATGGCGTAAGATATAATGTGGATATAGAGGACGGGCAAAAAACCGGTTTTTTCTTAGATCAAAAAGGAAACCGAATGGCAATGCAGCAGCTGGTAGGCAGGATGAAGCAGGGCGGTGAGAGTGTTGAGGTTCTTGATTGCTTTACTCATACCGGATCCTTCGCGCTGAATGCGGCACTTGGCGGTGCAGACAGAGTAACGGCTGTAGATATTTCGGAACATGCGATAGAAACAGCCCGGAAAAATGCCGAGCTGAACGGTCTCAGTGACAGAGTGGAGTTTATTACTGCTGATATTTTAGACCTTTTACCTAGGTTATGTGATGAGGGAAAGAAATATGATGTTGTAATTCTTGATCCTCCGGCATTTACAAAGTCCAGAAATAAGGTTAAGGAGGCTGCCAAAGGTTACAGAGAGATAAATATCAGAGGAATGAAGCTGGTCCGTGACGGTGGTTATCTTGCAACATGCTCCTGCTCACACTTTATGGATTATGAAGGATTTACCGCAGTTATAGCACAGGCGGCAAGGGCGGCACATAAGAGACTCAGACAGGTGGAATACAGAACGCAGGCGCCGGATCATCCTATACTTTGGGCCGGAGATGAAAGCTCATATTATTTAAAATTTTATATATTTCAGGTTGTTGATGAGAGGTAATAAAAAAGCAGCATGTCACATAATTGTGGCTTGCTGCTTTTAAAATGCCTTTTAAAAACCGTGCTTTAATTATCATCGGAGGTTTCAATTACTGTATCATCGACATCCTCTTGTTCATCAACCTGATCCGCGTCGTTATAATCAATTTTCCCGGCTTCCGTATCAGAGGGATCTTCTCCCGTTATCTTTAGGAATATTCTGTTGATGAAAAATGAACTGATATAACCCAGCAGTCCGAATCCGCAGAAGATCATTATACTGAAAACACCTATAAGGTATTCGCCGTTTTTGCCGGCAATCCATAGTACCAAAAGATGCATTGCAACTACGAATATCGTAACCGGAACATTACTAAGGCTGAGAAGTATGGCATTTTTCCAGGTAGATCTTACTTTGTCCGGATAAGTTGAAATCAGCGGAAAACTGTATATAAGGATTGAAAGTATCACAAATATAAAAATCCAGACCGGAATCTGAAGGAGCAGATACTTTTTGTCAATTTTAGTAAATATAACATAAAGATCCAGTCCAAAGAAGGCACCTCCGAAGAGTCCCAGCAGCCAGGTAAGAGTTGATTCCTTAAAGTATTTTGTAAATGCTCCGAAGAATTCCTTTACTACCGAAGGATCCTGATGCCGTGTCATCATTATCGTTACACGGAACAGGCCGGCTGCGGAAGCGCCGATTGTTATTATCGGCAGTGAACATGCGATAAAAAGCAGGTTCACCATTATCAGATTACACAGTCCGCCGAGCATTCTGAATATAAGCATGTCCGAAAGATTAATGCGATGTCTCATTTTAAAACTCCAAAGTATAATTTTTCTAAATGATGTGTCACATTATATCATTACACGGCTGAAAAAGTAAGTACTGTTTCAGACAGATATTTTTCATCCGGTTTAAGAATCGGTGATGCAAAGTTAGGATCATTAATTGAATTCGGGGCATATTGCGGTTCAAATGCAAAACCGTATCTGAAATCATATTCAGTGCCGCCCTTGCCGGGATGCTTCGTGATAAAATTGCCGGAATAGAACTGCATACCCTGTTGATTTGAAGAAACCTTCATAATGATTCCTGTTTTCTCTGATGAGAATATGGCAAATGGTCTTAGCTCATCCGGAGTACCGTCCATTACAAAATTATGATCATAACCGCCGACAAATCCAAGTTGTTCATCCTCATTATCTATATCCCTGCCTAAAAGCTTTGGAATCCGGAAATCAAAAGCGGTTCCGGTTACATCCATATTTTTTCCTGTAGGTATAGCCTGATTATCTATAACGGGATTTATATTGGAAGCAAAAAGCTGAACCATATTGCGTTCGATGCTGCCGCTGTCATGTCCATCCAGATTATAATATGCATGGTTAACAAAATTTGCTATGGTAGTTTTATCAGTAGTTGCTTCAAAGGTCATTTTCAGATTGTCATCACCTATCTGATAGGTAACTGCAGCATTCATATTGCCGGGAAAGCCGCCTTCCATATCAGGACTGAAGTAGGTAAATCGTACAGTACTTTCATCAATTTCCTCACCTGTCCATACTATCTTGTCAAATCCCTTTGGACCGCTATGCAGGTTGTTATCGTTATCATTAATAGGAAGAGAATATTCTATTCCTTCTAATGTATATGTACCTCCGGCAATACGGTTTGCATTTCTGCCGACAATAGCACCGAGATAAATGTTGTTATTTTCATATTCTGCCAATGTATCATAACCGAGTGTGATATCAACGGGGATCCCGTTTCTGTCAGGTACAATAAGCTTTGTTATTGCAGCACCATATTCAATAAATGAAGCAGTTATGCCTTTATTATTGGAAATTGTGAAGCAGTTAACGTCTGTGCCATCTTTTGTTTTGCCGAAAAATGCTTTCAATGCGTTTACCTCCTAAAAAATAATTATAATTAATGTATAAAAAATATATGAAACTTCTCATAAAGAATGTATTTTTTACTGCAAAAATACAATTAGTTCGATACTATGGAAGTTCCGATTTAGTTAAAGTATACATATTTTAGTATAAAAATCATCTGTTTTATGTCAAAATGGCAATATTTGTTAAAATGTGAGCAATATTTGAAAAGTAATTATTGAATTGTTCTCATATAATAAGAATAACCAAATAAAAGCATGCTTGGTTAGCGAAGAACGAAAAATTATCTTATATGAAGGAGGAGTTCTAAATGAGAAGATTTAGAAGAGCAGCTGCAGTTACACTCAGTGCATGTATGATGGTTTCTGCACTTGCAGGTTGTGGAGGATCAGAGGAGGCTACAACAGCAGCAAGCGGCGGCGATGATACAACAACAGAGGCAGCTACAGAAGCAACAGAAGCCGGTGGTGGTGAGGAGACTACAGAGGCAACATCAGATGGCGGTTCAAAGGGAACAATCAATGTATGGGCATTCACAGATGAGGTTCCTGGAATGATTGACAAGTTCGTTGAAGCACATCCTGATTTCGGATATGAAATCAATTCTACAATCATTGCTACAACAGACGGAGCTTATCAGCCTGCACTTGATCAGGCTCTTGCAGCTGGTGGAGCAGACGCTCCTGACATCTACTGCGCAGAGGCAGCATTCGTACTTAAGTATACACAGGGTGATATGTATCAGTATGCAGCACCTTATGAAGATCTTGGTATCGATGTTGATGCTGAAATTGCAGCAGCTGAAATCGCACCTTACACAGTTGATATCGGAACAAGCCCGGACGGAAAGGTTGTTGGTCTTGGATATCAGGCAACAGGTGGTGCATTTATCTACAGACGTTCAATTGCTAAAGATGTATTTGGATCAGATGATCCTGCTAAGATCGCTGAGATTATCGGTTCAGGTTCACAGAGCTGGGATAAGTTCTATGAAGCAGCAGCTACTCTTAAGGATAAGGGTGTTGCAATCGTTTCTGGTGATGGTGATGTATGGCACGCTATCGAGAACAGCTCAGATTCAGGTTGGCTTGTAGACGGAAAGCTTCACATCGATCCTAAGAGAGAAGCATTCCTTGATACATCAAAAGAACTTTATGACAAGGGTTATGAAAATGATACACAGGACTGGTCAGATGCTTGGTTCGCAGATATGAAGGGTGAAGGCGCTCAGCCTGTATTCGGATTCTTTGGACCTGCATGGCTTATCAACTATACACTTGCTCCTAACTGCGGTGGCGAGAAGGTAGGCGAAGGCACATATGGTGACTGGGCAGTATGCGCACCTCCAGTTGGTTTCTTCTGGGGTGGTACATGGGTACTTGCAAACAAGGATTCAGAGAAGAAGGAAGCTGTTGGACAGATTATCGACTGGATCACACTTGACTGCACAGAAGATGGTCTTCAGTATAAGTGGGCAAACGGAACACTTAACGGTGAAGGCGGAACAAAGGACTGCGTAGCTTCAGGTACAGTTATGTCAATGTCAGACGGAACACTTGAGTTCCTTGGCGGACAGGATATGTTCGAAGCATTCATTCCTGCAAACAGCTATGCAAATGGTAAGAACCTTACACAGTATGACGAGACAATCAACACAGCTTGGAGAGATCAGGTTCGTCAGTATGCACATGGTGAGAAGGATAAGGATGCAGCAATTGCAGACTTCAAGACAAACGTTTCTGATACACTTGGTATCGAGGCTGAGTAATCGGTAACTTGGTTCGTGTGTTAAACTAAAACAAATATAGCCGGAGGCAGAGGTCTTCGTAACAGAGAGAATCTGCTTCCGGTGATTTTTTATCATCAATTTTTGTGACTATTTAACCCGGAGGTTCGTATGAAGAAGAATAAAGGAGTTGTCAAATATAACAAATATGGATATTTGTTCAGCATCCCATTCGTAGTGGCCTTCCTTATTTTTCAGCTTTACCCGATAGTTTATACAGCTGTAATCGGTTTTACAGATTTAAAGGGTGCTGTTCCACGTGAAGCTCATTTTCTGAGTAATCCTTTCGAGAATTTTAAGCAGATTCTGTCCAGCAGTACTTTCCAGGGTGCCTTTAAGAATACTGTATTTATGTGGATATGCAACTTTATTCCTCAGATATTGCTTGCTTTACTTCTTGCAGCATGGTTTACGGACAGAAGATGGAAGATCAAAGGACAGGGCATATACAAGGTTTTGCTCTACATGCCAAATATTATTACAGCGGCTACAATAGCTATTCTTTTTAAATCTCTCTTCGATTATCCGAAGAGTCCTGTAAATGATATTCTTATGAAAGTAGGAATTCTTCCGCAGGGACAACCATATAACTTCCCGATCAATAAGGGGTGGTCGAGAGGAATCGTAGCATTCATCCAGTTCTGGATGTGGTATGGCTACACCATGTTAATTCTTATATCAGGTATTCTTGGTATCAGCCCTGATATATTTGACGCGGCAGAGGTTGACGGTGCCAATAAGGTACAGACGTTCTTTATGATTACTTTGCCTAACATTAGAACGATATTACTCTTTACACTTGTAACGAGTCTGATTGGTGGTTTGAACATGTTTGATATCCCTAAGCTTTTCCTTCTTGGTGGACCGGACAGTGCAACCACAACAACGAGTGTTTTCATTTACAATCAGGCGTTTAGTGGAGGATATTTATATAACAGAGCAGCAGCAGCAAGTATGATTATGTTTGTAGTAATCATGATCTGTTCCGCACTTCTCTTCATCATCATGAGAGATCCTGATGAAAGCGGATATGGCAAAGCTGAAGCTAAGAGGCTGAAGCAGATGCGTAAGCTTCAAAAAAATGCAGCGAAGGGAGGAGTGTAAATGTCTACAGCAAATGACAAGATCGCTGCCGAGAACGCTGCGAAAAAATTCAAAGTAAAACATCATCGTGGTATGTTAATTGTTATACATGTAGTATGTATTATACTTGCATGCTTAAGTATACTTCCCTTCTGGGTAATGATTGTTAATGCCACAAGATCTACAACAGAGATACAGCAGACAGCAGTGTCACTTATACCGTCTAAGTTTCTTTTAAACAACTTTAAGATTCTTACGGGAAAATCCTTCCATCCAATGGTTGGATTTGGAAACTCTTTAATAATTTCCACATTCTCGACACTTCTTACTGTATATTTCTCATCACTTACAGCTTATGCAATCGTAGCATATGACTGGAAACTTAAAAAAGCATTCTTCAGCTTTATAGTTGGAGTTATGATGATACCTGCACAGGTAACAATGATAGGTTTCTATCAGATGGTTTATAAGCTGGGTCTTACAAACAGACTGATAATGCTTATCCTTCCTGCAATCGCAGCACCTGCAACGGTATTCTATATGAGACAGTATCTATATCCGACGCTGTCAATGGAAATTGTAGAAGCAGCGCGTATTGACGGAGCCAGAGAGTTTGGTATATTCAACAAGATAGTGCTTCCGATCATGAAGCCGGCTATAGCAACACAGGCTATATTCTGTTTCGTAAACAGCTGGAACAATCTGTTTACACCGCTCGTACTTCTTACAAAGCAGGAGAAGTTTACTATGCCGATCATGGTATCACTTCTTAGAGGTGATATATATAAGACGGAATACGGTTCAGTTTATCTTGGACTTACACTTACAGTACTTCCGCTTATAGTAGTATACTTCATTTTATCAAGATATATCATTGCCGGAGTAGCCCTCGGCGGTGTTAAGAGTTAAAGTCCACAACTCTAAATCAATATTTTAAACTTCTTTTCAATTCACACAGGGAAGGCGTATCCTTATACAGGATACGCCTTCTTTGTGTGAAAGTTGAGCCAAAGTCTTATTTGCGAAGCAAATGCAAAGAAAAAGCACCATGTTTGCAAACTTGTTTGCAGCAGCATGGTGCCTTTTTCTTTGCATATCTGCCTTCGGCAGATATAAGCCTTTGGCGAGACCACATCATCGCGAGATGCGAAGCATCGAAGCGATGTGCACAGCTAGCCCCGAAGCGATGTAGTCTCAATTAATCTTATGTGTTTTCAATTCTTCGGAAATTCTCAGTTTTTTATACTCACTTGGTGAATAATTTGTATATTTCTTAAATGTCCTGCAGAATGATGGCAGGTTATTGAATCCCGTATGGAAGGCGATATCAGTTACCTGCATATCTGTGGTCAGGAGCTCTTCTGCCACACGAATACGTTTCATATTCAGATAATCATGAAATGTATATCCGGTATGCTGCTTAAACAATCTGAGAAAATGATATTTGGAGAAACCGGTAAAGGTTGCTGCCTGTTCGGTAGATAGTTCCTCAGAATAATTAATATCAATATATTGTATAAGTGCATTTATCTGTGTAAATGACTGCGAAAGTGATTTGGATTCATGCTGTCCTACGTCCGAGAAGCTTTCCCCGAGAATGATGAATATCTGATACATATTAGTATATACCTTAGTTTCCCAGAAGGTTTCATTTCCGAAATACGCATCATTCATTTTAATTAAATGGTTGTAAATTTCATCATAAGTATTGGGACATGTTTTTCTGTTGCATAAAAATGCATTAAAAAAATGTGACTCTATCGCTTTATAGTCAGTTGAGGTAAAGAATGATCCCATTTCCATTAGATATATAAACCGTATTC
>CAMOCO010000022.1 GCA_946610715.1 uncultured Clostridia bacterium
ACAATTATTATGCTCTTTGTATCAAATTTTTGTCGAATTATACAAAAACTTTTGTGTAATCTGACACAGGGGGTGGATCATGAAAAAGTATGTAGATAATATTATTCAGGAAGTAATAGAAGAAAGAGAAAGTTTACCGGAAGAAAAGCATCCTTCATTTGATGGTGAAATGTCATTTTATAATCTGGTTGCTGAGGGTAAACTGGAAAATTTAAAGGAGAGATGGAAAGACCAGCCTAAGCCGAATGATAAGGTCAGGGGAGTATTGTCGGAAAACCCTGTCAGGAATGCAATGTATCATTTTGTATCCATGACTACACTTATTACCAGGGTTTGCATCAATCATGGGATGGATCAGGAGCTTGCGTATAAACTCAGCGATTCATTTATCATGAAGGCTGATAAGATGGGAAGTGCCGATGAGATACTCGAGGTTCAGCATGATATGGTCATGGCATTCAATGATATCATGAGGGACAGGATAAAAATGAATGTAAAGTCAAAACAGGTTATTAAATGTATTGACTATATTAACAGTAATCTCCATAATAATATTACTGTAACTGAGCTGGGTGATTATGTGAATCTTAATGAGACTTATCTGTCTAAGATTTTTAAGAAGGAAACCGGAGTCACGGTAAGTGAATATGTCAGAAATAAGAAGATAGAAGAAGCCTGCTGGCTGCTTCAGTTTACGGATAAGTCCAGTATAGATATAGCGACTGAACTTGCATTTTCATCACACAGCTATTTTATCAGTGTATTTAAAAAGGTAAAAGGCGTTACTCCCAAGGAATACAGAAACAGTTCATTCCGGGCAGGCGTGAGGGATTAGGAGTATGCCGGGAGGTAGAGGCATTGGATTATATAGAGGTATCCAGAGATGAGGCAGAGGCTGTTGCCAAGAAGATTTCCAGAAGTAAAGAATTCGGTGAGTTAATGACATTTTATAAATGTGCCATTATGGAGGTGGAGACCAAGCTTAACGTTCTTAATCAGGAATTTTCGCTTCAATATGACAGAAATCCTTTTGAATCAATAGAGACCAGACTTAAAGATCCCGTCAGCATTGTGGAAAAGCTAATGTCGCGGGGAATTGAAGTGAATATGGAAAATATCGAAAGGGAGCTTTATGATATAGCCGGAATCCGGGTTGTATGTTCATTCAAGGAAGATATCTATAAGCTGGCGGACCTTCTGGTGGAGCAGGATGATGTATTGATCCTCATGCAGAAGGATTATATAAAGAAGCCGAAGGAAAACGGTTACAGAAGTCTCCATATGATAGTTGACATTCCTATCTTCCTTTCAAACGGCAAGAGACATATGAAGGTTGAAGTTCAGTTCAGAACCATTGCCATGGATTTCTGGGCTTCGGTGGAGCATAAGCTGAAGTATAAGAAGGAAATTCAGAATCCTGAACAGGTAGGGGAGAGACTTAGAAGATGTGCAGACATCCTGTCATCCATGGATGATGAAATGGAAGACATCAGAAGGAAGATTGATAATGAGATTCGTTAGTATTGATAAAAAGGAACAGGGCAGATTTATAACCCGGTATGACATTAATTATGAGACAGAGGACGGACAGCCCAAGTGCTATGAGATAATAAGCCGAAACAGCAATATAAAAACCTATGAAGAACTGCATGGAAAAAGTGCCGATGCGGTGGTTCTGGTTATGCACAGTGTAGATGGAGAAAGGATTCTCCTTAACAGGGAATTCAGAATGGCTGCAGGCATGTGGGTATATAATTTTCCCGCCGGACTGATCGATCCCGGTGAGGATGCGGATACTGCGGCGGCAAGAGAGTTGAGGGAGGAAACGGGTCTTAACCTTGTTTCGATAGATGACCACATCGGACTCAGCTACAGTGCCGTAGGCTTTTCAAATGAAATGAATGTAGTGGTTATAGGTAAATGCAGCGGTGAGATAAAAATGAGCGATTCATCATTTGAGGAGATAGAAGCTGCATGGTATACTAAGGAAGAGGTGCGTAAGCTGCTTAAAAACGAGCGCTTTGCAGCACGTACCCAGGCATATTGTTATATGTGGAGCAGGGAATAGATTTACTTTAATGTGAAACGGGAGGTTACATTTTAAATGGGAATATTATCGAGATTTAAGGATATTATGGCTTCGAATTTCAATGCACTTCTGGCAAAGTCAAGAAATCCGGAAAAGACAATTAATGAATACATGAATCAGCTCAGATCCGATCTGGGGCATGTAAAAAGTGAGATGTCGGCACTTGAGACCGAAAGAGACAGAGCAGCCAGAAATCTTAACGAATGTGAAGATGAGATCGATAAGTTTACCAGATATGCGGAAAAGGCATCTGCGGAAGGAAATTCATCAGACGCAAGGTTGTATGAACAGAAGAAAGAAAGACTTATGCCTGAATTTGAGCAGCTGAAGGCAAAATATGATTCGATAAAGCAGGATAGTGATGATCTGGATGTTCTTCTCAGAAAGCTTACAGCGGAGCTTGCTGAAGGCGAAACGAGACTTGCTGCCATAAAAGGTAAGATGGCTGAGGCAAGTGCCATAGAGGCTCAGAATGTTAAAGATTCATCTGCGGCAAAGAGGAAGCAGGTTTATTCTGCTGATGCTGCATTCGACACTCTTGAAG
Source organism: uncultured Clostridia bacterium (assembly GCA_946610715.1). Taxonomy (GTDB): domain Bacteria; phylum Bacillota; class Clostridia; order Lachnospirales; family Lachnospiraceae; genus Eubacterium_Q. The sequence continues at coordinate 2,634 of CAMOCO010000022.1, forward strand.
ACAGAGCAAATGCCAAGTATGACAGGGCGCAGGCCGAGGCAGAGCTGAACGGAGTTATAAATACTTCAAGTGAGATAGATGAGCTTGCCAGCAAGTATGATGATTAAGATACGTAATTAGGATGAATATTTTAAGAAGATATTAATTGAGAACAGTAATATTTTTTGATATTATTAATATTGGATTGATAATCTGCTTATGAATTTAAGACGAACATAATGTATTAATTACAGGAGGTTAATAATGGGATTAAAAGATGTAATCAAAGGTCAGCTTCGTAATGTTGTTGAATGGGAAGAGTGGCGTGAGGATATGATCTTCTGGAAATGGACAAACAGAGAGATCAAGAAGGGTTCAAAGCTTATAATCAGACCCGGCCAGGATGCTATTTTCCTCAACAATGGTGCTATTGAAGGAGTATTTAAGGATGATGGTGAATATGATATCGAATCACAGATCATTCCGTTTCTTTCAACACTGAAGGGATTTTCATTCGGTTTCGACAGCGCAATGAGAGCTGAGGTTCTTTTCGTAAATACAAAGGAGTTTCTTGTAAACTGGGGAACAAAGGGACCGATTATGCTTCAGACACCTCAGCTTCCGGGTGGTATGCCTGTTCGTGCAAACGGTACTGCAAGCATCAGGGTTACTGATTATCAGACACTTATTGATAAGGTAGCCGGTGTTAAGAATGAATTCTATGTAGAGGATGTAAGAGCTCGTATCATCACACAGCTTGATCAGCTTCTTATGAAGTGGATATCCAAAGAAGGTAAGGATATGTTCAACCTTCAGGCAAGTGCAGTTGACATTGCGAAGGGTATTCAGGAAGACCTTGATATGCAGACAAGCAAAGATGGTATTTCCGTAACATCATTTGCAATCAATAACTTCAATTATCCTGAGGAGATTCAGGCAGCAATCAATAAGAATGCAGCTCAGGCAATGATCGGAGATGTTAATAAATATACACAGGTTGCTATGGCAGATGCTATGGCTGAAGGAAAGCTGGGCGGCGGAAATTCAACCATGGGCAACATGGCAGAAATGATGATGGGAGCTCAGATGGCAAATCAGATGATGGGCAATATGGGCTTTGGTCAGCAGCAGGGATATGGATATCCTCCACAGCAGGGGTACGGTTACCCTCAGCAGGGATATCCACAGCAAGGTTATCCTCAGCAGGGCTTCCAGCAGGCGCCTCCACAGCAGGCACCGCAGATGGCACCTCAGAGTGCACAGGGAACAGAGGGAGGAATCCCTAAATTCTGTCCGAATTGCGGAGCTCAGACAACCGGCACGAATTTCTGCCCGAATTGCGGAGCAAAGCTTGCTTAATCAGATTCTATTACAGTAATTTATATGTATGCGGTCACACGTGGTGTGGCCGCGTTTTTTATGTTGACACATTTTACGGAAGGTGTTATAACATAATCAAGGATTAGCACTCACCACATTAGAGTGCTAACAAAATCGGTTTGGACAGTTCATCTGTCCTCTTTGTTAAAATTGGAGGTGAGATTATGGATATGGACAATTATACGAAAAAATCGATGGAGGCCTTGAAAGAGGCGGAAAAAGCGGCCTTTGATTATGGTAATCAGGAACTTTCGAGTGAGCATCTCTTATATGGACTGCTTACTGTGGATGACAGTCTTATAGCTAAATTGCTTGAAAGTCAGGGCGTTAACAAGGAACTCTTTATCAGTGATATCGAGAAGCTTATTGCCGCAAAGCCCAGGGTTTCCGGAAGTGACATCAAAGTATATGTAAGTCAGGAGCTTAGCCGCGTTCTTATGAAGGCGGAGGATGAAGCAAAGGCAATGCAGGATTCGTATGTTTCAGTTGAGCATCTGTTTCTCGGACTGCTGGATAAGGGCAGGGATAAGGTAAGAGACCTGTTTAAGAAATACAGTATAAACAGAAATGATTTTCTTAAAGCTCTGATGGCTGTAAGAGGTAATAAAAAGGTTGAATCCGATAACCCCGAAGATACTTATGATGCACTCGGAAAATTCGGATACAACCTGGTACAGCGAGCACGTGAGCAGAAGCTGGATCCTGTCATCGGAAGAGATAATGAAATCAGAAATATTATAAGAATTCTTTCCAGAAAGACAAAAAATAATCCTGTTCTTATCGGTGACCCCGGTGTTGGTAAAACTGCTGCCATTGAGGGTCTGGCACAGAGGATAGTTAAGGGAGATGTTCCCGATTCCCTTAAAGATAAAGAGATTTTTGCACTGGATATGGGTTCTCTTATAGCCGGCGCAAAGTATAGAGGAGAATTCGAAGAGAGACTTAAGGCTGTCCTGGACGAAGTTAAAAAATCCGACGGAAGAATAATTCTCTTCATTGATGAGCTCCATACAATTGTTGGCGCAGGCAAGACAGACGGCTCCCTTGATGCGGGAAATATGCTGAAACCTATGCTGGCACGTGGTGAGCTTCATTGTATAGGTGCAACCACTGTCGATGAATACAGAAAATATATTGAAAAGGATAAGGCTCTGGAAAGAAGATTTCAGCCGGTACTTGTTGCTGAGCCGACACTCGAAGACACCATATCGATTCTGAGAGGAATTAAAAACAGGTATGAGGTATTCCACGGTGTCAAGATAAATGACGGAGCCCTTGTAGCCGCAGCTACACTTTCCGACAGATATATCACAGACAGGTTCCTGCCGGATAAGGCAATAGATCTTGTGGATGAAGCCTGCGCTATGATCAAGACTGAACTTAACTCCATGCCGCTGGAACTGGATGAAATTTCGAGAAAAATAATGCAGCTGGAGATTGAGCATGCGGCACTTAAAAATGAAGATGATCACCTGTCGAAGGAGAGACTGGGTGCACTTACAAAAGAACTGGCAGAGCTTCATGATAAAGCAAATGAGATGAAAGCCGTATGGGAAAATGAGAAGAAACAGGTTGAAAAGGTTCATGATCTGAGAAAGCAGATTGAGGATGTTAAAGATGAGATACAGATTGCCGAAAGAAGCTATAACCTTGAAAAAGTGGCAGAACTTCAGTACGGTAAGCTCCCTCAGCTGGAACGGGAACTGACCGAGTATGAAGAGAAGATGACTGATCAGGACAGAAGGCTTATCAGAGAAACGGTAACCGAAGAAGAGATTGCAAAGATCATTTCAAAGTGGACGGGTATTCCTGTGGCTAAGCTGAATGAATCTGAGAGGTATAAGACACTCCATCTGGCTGAACAGCTGCATAAAAGAGTGATCGGTCAGGATGATGCCGTATCGCTTGTAAGTGATGCAATTATCCGTTCAAAGGCAGGTATAAAGGACCCTACAAAACCTATTGGTTCATTCCTGTTTCTGGGACCTACAGGTGTCGGTAAGACAGAGCTTGCGAAGACTTTGGCGGAAGCACTCTTCGATAATGAAAATAATATAATACGTATCGATATGAGTGAATATATGGAGAAACACAGTGTATCAAGGCTTATCGGAGCTCCTCCGGGATATGTGGGATACGATGAAGGCGGTCAGCTTACTGATGCTGTAAGAAGAAATCCTTATTCTGTAGTTCTTTTCGATGAGGTTGAAAAGGCTCATCCGGACGTATTCAATATCATGCTTCAGATTCTGGATGACGGTCGTATCACAGACTCAAAGGGTAACCTTGTGGACTTTAAAAATACCATACTTATCATGACCTCGAATATCGGCTCGGAATTCCTGCTTGAAGGAATTGATGAAAAAGGAAATATCATGGCGGATGCATCAGAGAAGGTAAATGAAATGCTAAAGCTTCATTTCAGACCGGAATTTCTGAACAGGCTCGATGAAATTATAATGTTTAAGCCTCTTACAAGAGAAAATATCTCAGATATTATCGACCTTCTTATGGCTGATATGAATAAGAGAGTTAAGGATAGAGAAATATCCATCAGGCTTACAGAAGAGGCAAAGGATCTTATCGGCAGCAGTGGTTATGATCCGGTATACGGAGCCAGACCGCTTAAGAGATACTTGCAGAAAAATGTGGAGACGCTGGTTGCAAAGCTTATATTGGAAAATAAACTTATGCCGGGAGACTGCGCGGTACTGGATACAGAAAACGGGGAGCTGGTCTGCCATAAATAATGAGAAATATGAGTGGCTTAAAACATTTATAAACTGTTGAAAAAGTAGTATAAACAATGTAAAATTAATGGGTGGTGAAACTTTCACCACCCAAAGTTTTTTATATAGGAGGAGCAGTCGATGAAGAGGTATTTTCAGGAAGACATTGAGACAGCGCCGGTTGAAACGATTAAAGCTATGCAGGCTGAAAAATTAGTTAAACAGGTAAAGTATGTATATGATAATAATAAGTATTATCGCAGACTTATGGATAAAAAAGGCGTTACGCCTGATGATATAAAGGGTCTGGAGGATCTGCACAAACTTCCGTTTTTAACGAAAAATGATTTGAGAGAAGCATATCCATACGGACTTCTTTCAGCACCGCTTAAGGATTGTGTAAGAATCCAGTCAACAAGCGGAACAACAGGAAGAAGAGTTGTGGCATTCTATACCCAGCATGATCTGGATCTTTGGGAGGAATGCTGTGCAAGAGCTATAGTTGCAGCAGGCGGATCTGATGAGGATGTTGTTCAGGTATGTTACGGATATGGCCTTTTCACCGGAGGTCCGGGACTTCACGGAGGATCTCATAAGGTTGGATGTCTCACAATCCCCATGTCTTCGGGAAATACCGACAGACAGATTCAGTTTATGAGAGATCTGGAGTCAACAATTCTTTGCTGTACGCCATCATATGCAGCCTATATCGGCGAAAAGCTTCGTGAGATGGGTTATACAACAGATGATATAAGACTTAAAGCAGGTATCTTCGGTGCTGAACCATGGACTGAAGAAATGAGACATGATATAGAGACAAAGCTTGGAATCAAGGCTTATGATATTTACGGATTGACAGAGATTTCGGGTCCAGGCGTATCCTTCGAATGTGAAGAGCAAAGAGGTATGCATATTAATGAGGATCATTTCCTTGCTGAGATTATCGATCCGGATACGGGTGAGGTTCTTCCGGAAGGCGAAGAAGGAGAGCTGGTATTTACAAGCCTTGACAAGGAAGCATTTCCGCTTCTCAGATACAGAACACGTGACCTTACAGTTCTTACAAGAGAGAAGTGTCCATGCGGACGTACACATATAAGAATGATGAAGCCGAAGGGACGTTCAGACGATATGCTTATTATCCGTGGCGTAAATGTATTCCCTTCACAGATAGAGACAGTTCTTCTTAAAGAAGGTTATACACCGAATTATGAGATTCATGTAGACAGAATCGCAAATGAAGATACATTTGATATAAATGTTGAGCTGTCCGAGGAACAGTTCAGACAGATTAAGGATAATGATGAGGCTGCAAGAAAGTCTCTTACGGGCGCTATGGTTAAGATGCTGGGAATCAGACCTAAGATTCATCTTCTTGCGCCGAAGTCAATTACCAGAAGCGAAGGTAAAGCTGTAAGAGTTATTGATAAGAGAAAACTTCATGACTGATATTGTTCGTATTTAGGGGTGTGAACAAGCAGGCTGATAATGAATCACAGAAGGGTTAAGAGATAAGATGATTAACAGAAAAAGGCTTCTTACATTTTTGGATAACCTTAATTACAGGATGGTATTTGCGTGCCTTGCGGGATATCTTATTATTGCCGGTATAATCATTGGGGCATTTGACGGCAAAGTAGGAAAGACGAAGGATAAGAAAGAAGAAGTAGCATCTGCCACGGATGCCACTACTGAAGAAGTGACCACAGAAGAACCGGACGGAATAAACAGACCTACGGAAGGTTACGACTTGTCTGATGACGAGAAAAATACACCGAATATTCTTCTTCTGCAGACCGATCCCAGGTGGAAGGATGCGCCTTATGGTGCAACAGGCACCGTCGGAGAATACGGAAGCGGACCTACAAGTCTTTCCATGGCAGTCATTTATATTATGAATGACTTTCAGGCTACGCCGCCACGTGTTGCAGAGTACAGTGCAGAAGCGGGATACTACATGGATCAGGCGGGAACATCTTATTTTCTTATGACAGACGGCTGCGAGCATTACGGACTTCAGTGTGAATGGCTGGCAACAGACAATGAGGAAAGGCTGAAAGCTGCTCTTGATCAGGGCTGTGTTCTGATTATCAGTGTAAAGGAAAATGCTTTCGGAGATAATCCTACCGATCAATATGCGGTAATCTATGGATATAATGATGAGGGATTTTTAATAAATGATCCCATCAGCGAGAATCACAGCAGTCTTACCTGGAGCTTTGAAAAGCTTGAGGGGAATATAATGGCTGTATTCTCAATGAGCAAGGATCCCGATTTTACACCTTCAACTGATTCGGCAGATGATACAGCGGACAGTACCGAGACATCTGATACAACAGCGGACAGCACCGAGACATCTGATACAACAGCGGAATAAATGAATTACAGTATGTAAATGCAAGTTAATGTTTGATAGAGGGTGAGTAGTATGCTGCTCTTAACAGGCAAACAGGCAAAACAATTTGATACATATACTCAGGACAAGATCGGGATTCCCGGTCTTGTTCTTATGGAGAGGGCAGCGCTTTCGATAGCCGAAAGAGTGCAGCAGCTGATCTCATCGGACGATAAAAGATTTCGGACAGGAAGAGTGATCGCAGTTGCCGGTATGGGAAATAACGGTGCGGATGCGGTTGCGGCTGCAAGAATTCTGCATCAGCGAAATGTAAATGTATTTGTGGTTCTTGTTGGTGACAGAAATCATGCCACGGATTCTATGGAACGTCAGCTGTCTGTTGCAGAGAAACTGTATATCCCCATGAAGGAAATCGGACCCGGTGAGTCGGACATTCCTGACAATTTCGTGGGATCAGAAATTGAATATGACGTAATGATTGACGGACTTTTCGGAGTAGGTCTTTCCCGCAGAGTGGAGGGAATATATAAGACTGTTATAGAAAAAATGAATCAAAGCTTTGCTTATAAAATTGCGGTTGATGTACCTTCGGGAATAGATTCCGATACAGGTAAAGTGATGGGCGTCGCCGTGAAGTGTAACGAAACAGTAACCTTCAGCTTCATGAAATACGGACTGGTGGTTGATGAAGGAAGAGAGTGTGCGGGAGATATAACCATATCGGAAATAGGAATAGAGGTTCCTGTTGGCGAAGAAGAATTCGAAGAAAAAGACAGAGAACATACTGAAAAGGAATTTATATACAGGGCTATTCCGGACAGAATATACAGAGCACTCTTACCTTCAAGATACCAAAATTCAAATAAGGGAACTTACGGAAAGGTTCTCATAGTTGCGGGAAATGATGAAATATACGGCGCGGCTTATCTTTCCGGTGCCGCTGCATATAAATCCGGTGCCGGACTTGTTAAAATGTTTACTGCCGGTGTTAATAAAGATAATCTGATGAAGATGCTTCCGGAAGCTATGATAAGCTGTTACGAAGCGGGAAGCTCTCTTACGGAAGAGGAAATAAAAAAGCTAAGGGCATCCATTTCCTGGGCTGATGTAATAGCTGTCGGACCGGGACTCGGAACGGATGAAAAGGCTGCTGAAATACTCGGAGAAGTTATACGTTCCGGAAACAGGGATAAGGTTCTTATCATGGATGCGGATGCGATCAATATCTGCTCGGGTGAGGAAAAGGAAAATGCGGATGGAAAAGCACTGTACGGACCGGGGCTCCTCTTTGAAGCAGGTATGAATTATAAAGGAAATGTAGTCATTACTCCTCATATTGCCGAGATGGCAAGACTGACGAGAAGGCTTGAAATAGATACAGAGAATATGACCAGAGCTGAAATTGCATATACTATAGCTGAAAAGTTCGGTATCACGGTTGTTCTTAAAGATGCCAGAACCCATGTGGTATCTGCGGAAACTGGCAGGACAGTCTATGTGAATCTTACCGGTAATTCCGGAATGTCAACCGGCGGTTCCGGCGACGTGCTTACGGGTATACTTGCGGCAATTCTTGCTATGTCCGGACAGACAGTAAAATACCCCGGTGCATTTTTACAGACAGTTGCCCTTTCTGTGATGCTTCACGGTAAGGCGGGAGATGTGGCAAGAGATTTAAAGGGGGAGTACAGTATGCTTGCAGGCGATATCATAGATGGGCTTGAGAAAGTGATGCAGTGCTGAACAGTCAGTTATGAATGTAAGGCTGAGGTATAAAAATATATTACTAAAAATGTTGTGAGGTGACGGAAATGGGTTTCGGAAGAAGAGTTGAGGCAGATATCGATCTGGATGCAGTTGAATACAATATAAAGGCTGTTCAAAGTCTGAATCCACCTTCAAGAAAAACATTACTGGTAATAAAAGCAGATGCATACGGACATGGTGCAGTAACATTTGCAAAAGAGTTTAATGATATATGTGATTTTTACGGAGTTGCCTGCATAGAAGAGGCAATGGAGCTAAGAAATGCAGGAATAGAAAAACCGATACTGATACTTGGATATACAGATAGAGAGCATTTTACCGAGCTTATTGAAAATGATATAAGACCTGCTGTTTTTAAGGCTGAAGATGCGAAAATCCTTTCGGATACCGCATTACAGCTTGGAAAGAAAGCAAAGGTACATATAAAAGTTGATACAGGAATGTCAAGGATCGGCTTCAGCTGTGATGAGGCAGGAATTGATGAGGCATCCCGGATTCTTCAGATGCCCGGAATTGAAACAGAGGGTATTTTTTCCCATTTCGCCAAAGCGGATGAATATGATAAGACATCAGCCATGGGACAGCTGAAGAATATGAATTATTTCATTTCGGAGCTGGAAAAACGCGGCATGCATTTCAGCCTCAAGCATCTTGATAACAGCGCAGGTGCCATGGAGATAAAATGCGACGGGTTTGACATGATGCGGCTGGGTATTGTAATATACGGTCTGTATCCGTCAGAAGAAATGGATAAATCATTTGTCATAAAACCTGCAATGACCTTTAAGTCCAAGGTGGTTCATGTGAAGGAACTTCCGGAAGGACGGGGCATAAGCTATGGCTGGACATATGTCACAGATAAAACTACGAAGGTTGCAACTGTATGTGCAGGTTACGCCGACGGATATCCCAGATCCCAGTCCGGCAGCGGACAGGTTCTGATTCACGGAAAGAGAGTTCCTATTCTGGGAAGGGTATGTATGGATCAATTTATGGTAGATGTATCCGGGCTGGAAGATGTTGAGACAGGTGATGAAGTAGTGCTCTTCGGAAAGCAGGGAGAGGAAGAAATACCTGTTGAAGAAGTTGCTTCTCCGGCCAACAGCTTTAATTATGAGCTGGTTTGTAATATCGCCCGCCGGGTTCCCAGAGTATATTTTAGAAACGGCATGGAGATTAAAACCGTTAATTATCTGATTTAAGGAGAGACATGTTTAAACGAAAAGATGAAGAAAAGGTGGAGGAAGAGATTCTGTCCATGGTAGAAGAGGGACACGAACAGGGCTTCATACAGGAAGATGAGGCCGAGATGATCTCAAATATACTTGACCTTGATGATAAAATAGTGAGAGATATAATGACCAGCAGGAGCAAGATATTTTCAATCTCCGGATCGGAAATTATATCGGATGTGATCGAAAAATGTCTGGAAAGCGGATATTCCAGATATCCTGTATATGAAGAAGATATCGATAATGTGGTGGGTGTTCTCCATTTAAGAGATATGACTCAAATGTATCTTTCAAAACCGGACGGTACAGTGGGTGAGGCAATGGAAGAAACCATGTTTATTCATCCAACCTATGACATCTCAAAGCTCCTGAAAAGGATGCAGAAGGAAAAAATTCATATGGCCATTGTGCTGGATGAGTATGGTCAGACGGAAGGAATTGTCACATTAGAGGATATTATTGAGGAAATAGTCGGAAATATCTGGGATGAGCATGATACCGAGGTTGATGAGATAGTGCCTACCTACGGTGACGGATACGTTGTTGACGGAATGATGAAGCTGCATGATCTGGAGGAAGAGATTGACGGCCTCGAATTTCCGGATACTGATATAGAAACCCTTAACGGATTTCTCCTTTATAAGCTGGGCGGATTTCCGAAGGATGAAACAAATATCAGTATTGATTACGGGGGCTATACATTTGAATCTCTGGAAATTGAAAATATGCTGATCAAAACAGTAAAGATCACAAAGATTTCGGATGAAGAAGCAAAGTCACAGGATGAATGATATTATATGCTTCAAGCATAAATAGTATATATCAGAATAGTAGAAAGAAGAGGAAAAATTATGTCAGGACATTCAAAATTTGCCAATATCAGAGCAAAGAAGGAAAAAAACGATGCAGCCAAGGGAAAGGCTTTTACAGTAATCGGGCGTGAGATCGCCGTTGCCGTAAAGGAAGGAGGTCCGAATCCCGACAGCAATGCAAAGCTCAGAGATGTAATCGCAAAAGCAAAAGCAAACAATATGCCAAATGATACAATTGAAAGAGGTATTAAGAAGGCAGCGGGAAATCTTGAAAGCGTAAACTATGTTTATAATACCTATGAAGGATATGGTCCTGCAGGTACAGCCATTATCGTTAAGACACTTACAGATAACAAAAACAGAACTGCGGCCAATGTCAGAAGTGCATTTACCAAAGGCGGCGGAAATGTAGGAACTACCGGATGCGTATCTTATATGTTTGATGAGAAGGGACAGATTATCATCGACAAGGAAGAATGCGACATGGATGCAGACGATCTTATGATGATCGCTCTTGATGCGGGTGCGGAAGACTTCTCTGAAGAAGAGGATTCTTTTGAAATAATCACTTCACCGGACAGCTGTTCGGCAGTTCGTGAGGAGCTGGAGAAGCAGGGAATTGCCATGGTATCGGCAGAAGTTACTATGATTCCTCAGAACTATGTCAGCGTAACAGATGAAGAGGATCTGAAGAAGCTTCAGAGAATACTTGATCTTCTTGATGAAGATGATGATGTACAGGACGTATATACAAACTGCGAGGATATGTAATATAAGAATACGTTTTGAATGATTTACGTGTGATAAAGTGATACGGGGGTATTTATGGATAAGAAGTTTGTGATCACAATTGCCAGACAGCATTATACCGGCGGTCTTAAAATCGGTAAGCTGCTTGCTGAGGAGCTGGGTGTTCATTGCTATGACAGTGAGATGTTTACGCTGGTTTCTGATGATAATGGTGAGTCTAAGGCTGCACATGATGCTCGGATTAAGGGAGCGGGGATGTATGACATTTCCGGTGAATCCAACATATTTGAATATCAGTCTCAGATTATAAGAGATTTGGCAGAGAGGGAATCCTGCGTCATAGTCGGAAGATGTTCCAATTACATCTTAAGAGACAGACCCGATACCCTCAGTGTTTTTATCCATGCGCCTGAAAGATTCAGGATTAAGAGAGCATCTTCAGTTCATTACATGACTGATGCGGAGCTGTCCCAGTATCTGAAAAGAGCTGATGATAAGAAGGCTGAGTACTATGAGAATTACACCGGTCTCAGCTGGTATGATGTAACACAGTATGACCTGTCGGTGGACTGTGAAAAGCATGGTATCAGAGGCTGTGTGGATTATATCAGGAAGTATGTTGAAATGTATTTTTCACAGATTGAAGTGTAGCAGTACATTTAAAAAATGCATTACATTTTTTAAAAAACTAAGTGGAAATGCAGTTTTCACATTTGATTATTTATGATAAAATAATCGTATATCTCGTATGAGGAGGGTTACTATATGAAGAAGGTAGCTTATATCGCTTCAGAATGCGTTCCGTTTATCAAGACGGGCGGACTTGCTGATGTTGTCGGAACACTTCCTAAAAAATTTGACAGGTCAAAGTATGATGTAAGGGTTATCATACCGAATTACATGTGCCTGCCTGCAAAATTCAAGAATAATATGAAATATATTACACATTTCCATATGGATATCGGCTGGAAGCAGCAGTATGTAGGTGTAATGTATATGGAATATGAAGGGGTTCCTGTTTACTTTATCGATAATGAATATTATTTCAATGGCTTTAACATTTATGGGGATGTTAAATGGGATATTGAAAAATTCTGCTATTTCTGTAAGGCAGCTCTTTCAATTCTTCCGAGCATCGGCTTCAGACCTGACATAATTCATTGTCATGACTGGCAGTCCGGTCTTGTTCCGGTTTATCTTAAGACGCTTTTCTCGGATAATCCGTTCTACCAGGGAATCAAGTCCATTATGACTATTCATAATCTTCAGTTCCAGGGAAGATGGGACATCAAGACAATTCAGGAATATTCAGGACTTCCGGGAGATCTTTTCACACCGGATAAGCTGGAGATGCATAAGGATGCAAGTATGCTTAAGGGCGGTCTTGTATATGCAGATAAGATTACCACGGTTTCAAATACATATGCCCATGAGATTCAGACACCATATTACGGTGAAGGGCTGGACGGTCTTCTTCAGGCACGCTGGCAGTCACTGTGGGGCATTGTAAACGGAATAGATTATGAAGTATATAATCCTAAGACTGACGGTGCTCTTGAGGCAAAGTATGATGTCAGAACTCTTAAGAGAAATAAGGTTAAGAATAAAGTAGCACTTCAAAGAAAACTCGGACTTCCCGAGGATCCGAATGCATATATGATGGGTATAGTATCCAGACTTACGGATCAGAAGGGACTTGACCTCATTGACAGAGTCATGAATGATATAATGACTGACGGCACGCAGCTGGTTGTTCTCGGAACAGGCGACAGACGTTACGAAGATATGTTCAGATATTATCAGGGAATTCACCCTGCTAAGCTATCTGCAAATATTTATTTCAGTGATGAGCTTTCTCACCAGATTTACGGTGGATGCGACAGTATCCTTGTTCCTTCAAGATTTGAACCATGCGGTCTTACACAGCTTATGGCTCTCAGATACGGTTCACTTCCGATCGTTCGTGAGACAGGCGGACTTAAGGATACGGTTATTCCTTATAATGAATTTGAGGGAACCGGTACAGGCTTCTCATTTGCAAATTATGATGCAAGAGATCTTCTTAATACCATTAATTATTCAAAGAGAATATTCTTTGATTATAAAGATGCATGGTATGAAATGCAGAAGAGGGCGATGCAGCAGGATTACAGCTGGGATACTTCAGCAAGAATCTATGAGAAACTTTATGAAGAGATATAAAACTGAAAAGACAGTTATGAATTAACAGAACCCCCGGCGGCTTAGGTCTCCGGGGGTTTGAGAGTAATATGGAAATATCCTGTTAGGAAGATTTGGTTAGGAAAGATTTGATCGGGGAAAGAGTATTGATATGGCTTTTGATGGACTTACTATAAGCGGAATTGTACGGGAACTGAAAACCCGGGCGATAGGCGGAAGAATTAATAAAATACAGCAGACAGAGTCGGATGAGATTGATCTTGTTATAAAAAACGGCAAGGATAATAATCTTAAGCTGATGATTTCAGTAAATCCCAGCCTGCCTCTGGTATATCTTACGGATAGTCTGAAGCAGGCGCCCATGACTGCACCTAATTTCTGCATGCTTCTAAGGAAGCATATTGGAAATGGCAGGATTAAGGATGTTGAACAGCCGGGCTTTGACAGGATTATTAAGATTGTCATAGAGCATCTGGATGAAATGGGAGACGTAAGAGAGAAGGCTCTCATGGTAGAGCTGATGGGCCGGCACAGCAACATTATATTTATGGATGATACCGGCAGGATTCTCGACTCCGTAAAAAGAGTTCCTCTGGATGTGAGCTCTGTAAGACAGGTGCTTCCCGGAATGCAATATGAATATCCCAAGGCCGAGGATAAATATGATCCGAGAGAGTTGACGGAGCAGGAGTTTTCTGAAAAGGTTCTGGGAAAAGCGGGGAATGTAGCAAAGACACTTTCCTCATCTCTTAATGGAATTGCTTATGTTACTGCAAATGAAATCTGTGAGAGAGCCGGTGTGGATGGAGGAGCATCTTCCGATGCGCTTTCAGAGGAGGATAAAAAGAGGCTGTGGGAAGTGCTTGAAAAGATGCTAAGGGAGGACGTGATGCCCTGCATTTATCTAGAGGACGGGGGGCCGAAGGATTACAGTATTGTTCCATTTAAGATTTACAGCAGCTTTGAAGAAAGCAGGCAGGGCTCGGTTTCTGAAATGCTGAAGCTATTTTATCAGATGAAGAATGATGCCGTGAGGATGAAGCAGAAAACCTCAGAGCTGAGGCATGTCATTTCATCTATGATTGAAAGGACAGTAAGGAAGCTGGATCTGCAGAAGAATCAGATGAAGGATACGGAGGACAGGGAAAAGTTCAGGATTTACGGAGAGCTGCTTAATACCTACGGTTACTCCCTGGAGCCCGGGGCAAGAGAGCTGGTATGTCAGAATTATTATGATGATAATAGGGAGATTAAAATTCCCATTCCGGAAAATTCGGATGCCAGGGAAGCCAGTAAAAAATATTTTGATAAATATAACAAGAAGAAGAGAACGGCAGTTGCATTGGAGGACCAGATTAAGGCTTCGGAGGATGAGCTGCAGTATCTTAAGTCGGTGCAGCTGTCCCTGGATATAGCGTCTTTGGAATCCGACATTTCCGATATAAGGCGTGAGTTGATTGAGTCGGGATTTCTGAGAGGAAGCGCTGCAGAGAGGATTAAGGATAAGAATAAAAAGGGTAAGAGAAGAGAGGCTAAGGGAAAGCCCCTGCATTACATATCCTCTGACGGATTTGATATGTTTGTGGGGAAGAATAATTTTCAGAATGATGAGCTGACCTTTCAGATTGCAGGTCCAAATGATATGTGGTTCCATGCCAAGAAGGCTCCGGGATCTCACGTTATCGTCAGAAGAAACAGGGACGAAGAAATACCGGACAATACATATCTGGAGGCTGCAAGGCTGGCTGCATTTTATTCTGCGGTTGAGTCGGATAAGGTGGAGATAGATTATACGGAGAGGAAGAACCTGAAAAAACCGCCGGCAGCGGCCTTGGGATATGTCATTTATCATACAAATTATTCCGTGGTAGTGGAGAAGGATATCGAGGGAATAAAGCAGGAAAATTAGAGTGGATTGCAACTTTTTATGAAAAAATGACTTGAAATTCGGAAAAAAACGGGTTTTGTTCATAGTTTGTTCATATATCGTTCATTTTTTGTTAAAAAGAGGTGTTGCATTTTATCATTATGTGTATTAAGATATACGTAGTTGATTTTTATAAAAAAATATAATATTTTGGCAAAGCAGGGGAAACGCTGTGACGCAAAGCTATAGGGTCTGTAATATTTATGATAGCCAGCTGCATTTTTTCTTGAAGTATTAGGTGCTTTGTCTAAGTGACAGGGCACCTTTTTGTTTATAATCAAATTTGTGATGGCGGCTTACTCGGAAACAGACCGGTTAGGAGTGGAGATATGACAGGAATGAAAAGATTGAAAAGTAAGGGATTTTCATTGGTGGAGCTTATTATAGTTATTGCTATAATGGCAATTCTGGCTGCAGCAATTGCGCCGGCACTTATAAGATATATAGATAAATCCCGTAAGGAAATTGATGTGCAGAATGCTCAGATGCTTTATGAAGCTGCAAATCTTGCGGCTGCCACATCTAATGATGATGCAGCGGCCGGATGGGCAGTTCTGGGAACTGTTGATGCAAGAAGAGCAGGCCAGGTATATGCCACCAGTGATGGGCATCAGTCAAGAGTTACGAATGGTCAGGGGGTTTACTCCATGAGACTTGTAGCCTGGTGCAGAGGTGTAAGGCATGACGGAAATTACGGTGGTGCATGGGAAAATTCACTTT
>CAMOCO010000023.1 GCA_946610715.1 uncultured Clostridia bacterium
TTGATGTAAATTCTTATATCAACGCATATGCCGATCTCAGAAAGGTATTTGGCGATAATAAGAAGCTTTATTATATACATTATATTAATTATGGTTATAAAGAGGGACGTGTAACTTCCGGCGTAAATGAAGTAAAGGGATATTCAACAGTTTACAACGGTGTAGATTACAGTGCGGTTTATGATTATAATTATTATACAAATAGATATCCTGATATTAAGAAAGCATTTGGTAAGGATACAGTAAAGGCACTTAAGCATTTTGCAACCTATGGAATGAGGGAAAGACGTCAGGGAATCGCTACATTCGATGTTATCTCTTACAGAAATCAGTATGCTGATTTAAGAAGAGCTTACGGAAATAATTATCCAAATTATTATCTGCACTATATCAGAAACGGAAAGAGAGAAGGACGTAAGGCAACGGGCGTTAAGACACTTCAGAATGCAATGACTGTTTATAACGGAGTTGATTACAGTTCAATCTATGATTTTACATATTATATAAACAATAATGCAGACGTAAAAAAGGCCTTTGGTGTTGAGGATGATGAAGCGGTATTAAAGCATTTTGTGACTCATGGAATACTCGAATTCCGCCGTGCTAAGTCAAGCTTCAATGAAAGTACATACAACAAGATGAGGCAGAAGATAGTTGATCAGAATAGTGATAAAGGAATGTATACCATTATGGGATCGACATCTGTTACAAGAAGCCAGATGGTAAGGTATTATAATGCAAATGCAACTTATCCATCATATTACAAGGGTACTGATGCACCGACAATCGATGCATTCTGTCAGATATATCTTGAGGAGTGTGCAGCTGAAGGCGTGAAGGCAGAGGTTGCATTTGCCCAGGCTATGCTTGAAACAGGATTCCTCAGATATGGAGGACTTGTAAAGATTGAAGATAAGAATTTTGCCGGAATGGGTGCTACCGACAGTGCGGCTGAAAGAGATGTTGCAACCTTCAGTACGGTAAGAGAAGGTGTCAGAGCTCAGGTTCAGCATCTCAAGGCATATGCATCAACAGATCCGCTGAAAAATTCACTGGTAGATCCGAGATTCAGCCTTGTTAAGAGAGGCTGTGCAAAGTATGTAGAATATCTGTCAATCCCTAACAATCCGGAAGGAAGAGGCTGGGCAAGTGACAAGAACTATGCACCGAAGATTAAAAATATAATTGCAGGAATCAAATCCAAATAATTTACCATGAGGACAGACCTTATGGCAGAAGTAAACGAGGAGGCGCTCATATGAAAGGAATTATTTTAGCCGGGGGTTCGGGAACGAGACTTTACCCTCTGACAAAAGCAGTATCAAAGCAGATTATGCCGGTATATGATAAGCCTATGATATATTATCCGCTTTCGACGCTTATGCTGGCAGGTATCAGAGAGGTTCTTATTATCTCTACGCCGAGAGATCTGCCGGTTTTTAAAGAGCTATTCGGAGACGGTGCACAGCTGGGAATGAGCTTTTCCTACGCGGTTCAGGAACAGCCCCGAGGACTTGCGGATGCATTCATTATCGGCGATGAATTTATAGGAGATGACAGAGTTGCGCTTGTTCTGGGAGATAACATTTTCTATGGACAGAGCTTCTCGAAGATACTTAAGAATGCCGCAGAAAGAGAAAAGGGCGCTACAATCTTCGGATATTATGTCAAAGATCCGAGAGAGTATGGGGTGGTTGAATTTGACGAAAACGGTAAAGCTCTCTCCATAGAGGAAAAGCCTGAAAAGCCAAAATCAAATTATGCCGTTCCGGGCCTGTATTTCTATGACAATGATGTGGTGGAGATAGCTAAAAATGTTAAGCCTTCTGCAAGAGGAGAAATTGAAATCACATCTATCAATAATGAATACCTGAGAAGGGGTACTCTTATGGTTGAAACATTGGGAAGAGGCTTTGCATGGCTGGATACGGGAAATCATGACATGCTTCTTGATGCGGCAGACTTCGTAGCGGCATTTCAGAAGAGACAGGGAATGTACATTTCCTGTATTGAGGAGATTGCATACAGAAGAGGATTTATTGACAGGGATCAGCTTTTAAAACTCGCTGAACCTCTTATGAAGACAGCTTATGGGAATTATCTTGTGGATATAGCAAACGGACTATAGAATGTCCACTAAAATGTAGTATTGGAGGGTGTACTATGAAAAAAATGAAAAACAGAATAATAACAAGATTGATAACAATAACCCTTGCAGTTGCACTCATTTTATCAATAATACCTGCAGATAATGTGTTTGCTTTTGAATCAATTACACTTAAGACCGTTGATTTTGGCGGAGTTACATATGATGTAACGAAGGATGAGGATCTGGCCTGGGAGGTTCTTGATCTTGTTAATCAGGAAAGACGTCAGTATGGTCTCAGTGATCTTACCATGGATAAGAGACTGATGGACGTTGCAATGGGAAGATCAGCCGAGATAACAAGAAGCTTCAGTCACTTAAGACCAAACGGAACACAGTGCTTCACGGCATATCCAATGGCTTCTCAGGCAAACGGCTATAAGGGGCTTCAGGCATGCGCAGAAAATATCGCAGCAGGTCAGCTGACTGCGGCTGCAGTTATGAAGGCATGGATGAATTCCCAGGGCCATAAGTCGAATATTCTTAGTACTAAGTATAAAAGTATCGGAATCGGCTGCGTAAGGACGGGACATGGTTATAATGTTTACTGGGTTCAGAGTTTTGGTGACAAGGTTATCGAAGAGGCAGTAAGACCAAGGAGAGGTAATATTGATAAATATTACTATGACGGTCTGGATTACAGCTATATATTTGATGCAGAATACTATCTGAACAGGTATCCCGATCTAAGAAATGCATTTGGCACCAACGGGACCAAGGCATTTAACCATTTCATAAAATACGGAATGAAAGAAGGCCGTAAAGCATCGGATAAATTCGATGTGGCATATTACAGAAATAATTATGCTGATCTCAGGGAAGCTTTCGGAAGTGACCTGAAGAGTTATTATATCCACTATCTGAAGCATGGAAGAAGAGAAGGCAGAAAAGCTTCGACTACTGTTGTAGACGGAAATTCATATAACGGAATTGATTATTCGGCAGTATTTGATGCAACCTATTATGCCAATAAATATAAAGACCTGAAGAATGCATTTGGCACTAACAGAGAAAAGCTTCTGCTTCATTTCATCAATTACGGAATGAGAGAGGGACGTCAGGCGAAGGCGACTTTTGATGTAAGGTCTTATAAAAACAGATATCAGGATCTGAGAATTGCTTTCGGAAATGACCTGAAGCAATATTATCTTCATTATATAAAATTCGGGCAGAGAGAAGGAAGAAATCCACTTAATTGTCCGGAAGTTCAGAACCCGGTTGTCAGGATGAGTGGTATAAATTACAGTCCGGTATATGATTATTATGAATATCAGATGAAAAATCCTGATGTCATGAGGGCTTTCGGAAATGATGATATCGCTACCCTCAGACATTTCATTAAAAACGGCATGCGAGAAATGCGCCGTGCAAAATCATCATTTAATGTATTTCAGTATGCTGTAAATTATCAGGACCTCCGCAAGGCATTTGGAGATGATTTTTCAGCTTATTATATGCATTATATAAGAAATGGTGTAAAAGAACGAAGAAGTGCCAGTGGAAATGCAACTTATACGCAGGCACGTAATGCGATTGCAAAGGATAATTAGGAGGAAAAAATGAGATCCAGAAAAACAGTAGTTGCTATGGTGGCAGCATTATCAATGGGACTTATGCTTGGTGGATGTGGCAATACAGAGAGTGCGACCACTGAAAAAACCGAGGTTACAACAGAAGCTACAACAGAAAAAACGACTGAAGCAACAACTGAAAAGAAGACTGAGGCTACGACGGAGAAGAAGACTGAAGCAACGACGGAAAAGAAAACTGAGGCTACGACGGAGGAAAAGACAGAAGCTGTAACGGAAGCTGCAACAGCAGCGCCTGCACCAGCCCCGGCACCCGAACCGGCACCTGAGCCAGCACCGGAACCTGAACCGGCACCGGCTCCCGAACCCGAACCGGCACCTGAGCCGGCACCGGAACCTGAACCAGATGATTCATGTATCGGTGATGATGGTTTGATGAACTGATTAGTTTGGGGTTGGAGCTTTATGTATCATAATAATAAATTATCGTATATAAGAGCCATGTCCTGTATTGGTATAGTATTCCTACACACTTTCACAATGTGCGGCATGGCTTTTTCGTATGAATTAACCGGAAATAAAAGATTTATAGTAAATCTGGTACCATATCTGATGATGTGGGCCGTGCCATGCTTTGTTATGGTCACGGGGGCACTTCTTCTTGACAAAAACAGAAATATCAGCTATAAGAAGGTGGTCACAAGATATATACCTCGCGTTCTCGGAGCACTTGTAATCTGCGGCTTTATATTCAGATTACTCGATGTATGGATGAATAAAGAGCAGTTTTCCGGGAAGGTATTTGGAGAGGCATTATACAAAATATATACAGGAACAGGCTGGGCTCATCTCTGGTATCTGTACCTGATGATAGGACTGTATCTTCTGATGCCGTTTTTTCATAAAATAGCAAATGGCAGTAGCAGGACTGAACTGAGTATATTAATTGCAATATATATTATATTTGTCAGTCTGGTTCCGATTGCGGATGATATTACAGGAACTGATGCCGGATTTTATATTGTTACCAATTCCATCTTTCCATGTTATCTGTTTATCGGGCATATGATGGTAAGCGGTAAATGGAAAGTGTCCGGTTTTGTAAATGTTTTGAACATTATACTTGGTATAACATCGATTATAGTTATATCGTATAAAGCAATCGGGGATACAATAGATGTGGCATCCGATAAACTTACAGGGTATCTCGGTTCTTATTCATTTTTCCCTGTAATTCTTTTATCAACCGGAATTTTCGGACTGATCTGTGGCGTTAAAACCGGTGAAACAAAGGAACCGGAAAAATCTGATTCTGTTCCCGGTATCATGGGAAAAATACTACTCGTCATAGATGATTGCTCTTTTGGAATTTACCTGGTTCATTTAATATTTCTCAGATATATTTATAAATGTACAGACTTCACACCGCTGGGTAAAGGTGGTATTATATCGGTTGTTGGAATTGCGATTCTGACATTTATTCTTTCATTTATACTTGTATGGTTACTTAAAAGAATAAAGCCGGTAAATAAAGTTCTTTAGAAATAATAATGTGTTTATTGAAAAAGAAAATAGAGATTAGAGGTTTATAATATGAGAAAAACCAAAGGGAAGAGAGTTAGAAATAATCCATGCCTTGTTGCTTTTATGCTTGCGGCAGGTCTGGCAGCTTTTCACGGAGCATCTCCCAAAGTATCGGCAAATGAGCTTGCCGAAGGAGAATGTATAGTTGCCACAGTAACAGATGCTGAAGAAGTATCCGGAGAAGAAACGGAGAAAACGGTTGAAGAAGTAACTGAGGAAGAGCTTAGTGATGAGACAGAACTCCCGGAAGAGGAATCTGAAGAAAATGAAAAGTCTGAAGAAGATGCAGCAGATGATGGTATGACGAGACCTGAAACAGAGGTGGATTCTGAATCTGAAGAGAAATCTGAAACTGCAGTAAAACCTGAATCAAAGATGAAGTCTGAATCAGAGGCAAAAGCTGAATCGGGAGTGAAGCCCGTAGCAGAGGCAAAGTCTGAATCGTATGTGAAACCCGTAGCAGAGCCGAAGGTTGAAAAAAAGTCAAGGCAGGAACAGAAAAAAGCAGTGGTTACTTCGATTTCCGAGGATGCACCGGCTGTTCCGGCAGTAACGGTTTATGAAGGCACAGACTACAGCAGAGTATATGATTATGATTTTTATCTTGCAAAGAATCCGGATGTGCTGAGAGCATTTGACGGTGATCCGGAGAAGACACTGGAACATTTTGTAAAATACGGAATGAGAGAAGGCAGATATGCGAAGGAGTCCTTCAGTATAAATTCATATATCAAGGCAAACCCCGATCTCAGACGTGCCTTCGGATACGATAAGGCAAAATACTATGATCATTTCGTGAGACGCGGGTATTGGGAAAGCAGAGTTACAGCAGGAGCCGATAAAATAGTTGATCCCGTTACAGTATATAACGGAGTGGATTACAGCAAGATTTATGATTATGATTTCTATATAAACAGATATCCGGATCTGAAGAGTGTTTACGGAAATGACCCATATGCAGATGTGGAAGCTCTTGAACATTTCATAAAATACGGAATGAGAGAGACACGGAGCGCAAGCAGTGCATTTGACGTAAGATCATATATAAATTCTTATAAAGACCTGAGAGTGGCCTTTGGTGAGGATGCAGCAAAGTATTATAATCATTATATGACCTATGGGCTGAAGGAAAACAGGAAACCTTATGGTGAGAAGACACTTCAGAATCCGGTTACCGTATCCGGCGGAAGAGATTACAGTCTTGTTTATGATTATAATTTCTATATCAATCGTTATGCCGATCTGAAGAATTATGCGGCAACCAAGATTGCTCCTGATGTGGCATTGATCGAACATTTCGTGAAGTATGGAATGGGAGAGAGAAGACAGGCCAGTGCAAATTTCGATATGATGTCCTACTACAGAAGTCACAGAGATCTTCGAGTTGCATTTCATAAAGACTATGCAAAGTATTATGAACATTATATTGATTATGGTGCATGGGAACGAAGAAAGACATATGGTGAGAAAACACTCAGGAATCCTGTTACTGTATATGACGGTGTGGATTTCAGCAGCGTATATGATTATTTTTACTATATAACCATAAATCCGGATATTAAGAATGCTTATGTCGAGGATGATATCGATACACTTCATCATTTTGTGAGATGGGGTATAAACGAAGGCAGGAAGTCCAAGGCGGTTTATGATCAGGCTGCATATGACAGTCTGAAGGAGACTGCAAAGGAACTTGTGGCGGAAGAAATCCGTGAGGAGGAAATGGCCAAAAGAAGGGCCAAGAATCCTACAGCGGCAAGCGTTCTGGATAATATTGGCTGGAGCCTGTCCGCGGCATATAATTATGCGGCATCTCTTTCATACTATGGCAAAACACTTTTCGATGCAAGCTGGGGAAGCTACAATCTGGCGCAGTACGGATTTGAAAACGGTAGGGGAAACTGCTATGTAATGGCGGGCGTATTTTATGAGCTTGCTAAGATGCTTGATTATGAGATCCATCAGATAGCAGGCTACATTCCGCTGATAAACGGCGGCGAGACAGCACACTCGTGGTGTGAGGTTGTTGAAGACGGACAGATATATGTATGTGATCCTAATCTGACACAGTCAAGAGGAAATGATGCATATATGAAACCATATGGTTCAAGAGGTATCTGGAAATATCAGCATTATTACAGAATGAACTAAGAAGGTGATTGCAGAATGATAGAAAAATGGATGAATAAAAGGATTAAAAGTGCAACTGCGTTTTTTCTTGTTTTTTTCATAGCATTATCAGCAATACTTTTTGATGAAGGAGCTGTGGTTTTTGCCTCCGATAATCCGAATCTGCTTCAGGAGACAGCGGTTTATAACGGAGTAGATTACAGCAGAGTATTTGATTTTAATTATTATATTAACAAATATGCAGATCTGAAGGCGGCATTTGGAAATGACCGGGATGCGGCACTCAGACATTTCATAATCTATGGAATGAAAGAGGGACGTCAGGCAAGTGCATCCTTCGACGTCAGATCCTATAAAAATGCAAATGGTGATCTCAGAATTGCATTTGGAGAAAATCTCAGAAAATATTATGAACATTATATGGTCTGGGGTTATAAGGAAAACAGGGTTACTACCGGAGTGTATTCCGTAATACCTGTTACTATGCTGGGTGGAAAGGATTACAGCAAGGTATATGATTTCAATTACTATATCAATAAATATGATGACCTGAAGAAGGCATTTGGAAGTGATGATATAGCAGCACTCAGACATTTTGTAAATTACGGAATGAAGGAAGGCCGTCAGGCAAAAGCGTCATTTGACGTAAGAGCCTATAAGAATGCAAATGCAGATCTGGTAAAGGCTTACGGAAATGATTTCACAAAATATTATATACACTATATGACCTGGGGCTACAGGGAAAACCGTTTCACCCATAACACCATCACATATCTGGATGGAGTGGATTACAGCAAGGTATATAACTATGAGTATTACATTAATAAATATGATGACCTTAAAAAGGCTTTCGGAAAAGACGATGAGGCAGCGCTCAGGCATTTTGTGAAGTATGGAATGAAGGAAGGACGCCGGGGTTCTTCGGCATTTGATCTGAAAGTATATAAAACAAATTATGCGGATCTCAGAAATGCATTCGGAACAGCTCCGGAAAATAATAAGGATTATTATCTTCATTATATAAAACGCGGACAGTCAGAAAACAGAAATGCTGTAACAATAGATGGTACATTTGTAACAGATAGTAAATCACCCTTCGTTTTTGTGGGAGATTCAAGATTTGAGGCACAATACAGATATTGCGGAAACCTCGGTGGTTCATATGTGGCTAAAGGGGGACTTGGCCTTGACTGGATGAAGATGCAGCTGTTCGACATTTATAAGATGAAAAACAAGTATGTGATCTTCAATATGGGAGTCAACGATCTGGACAATGTTGAGAACTATATAGCATTTTATAATTCATTTCCTACGGAATTTTTAAATAGCAATAAAGTTATAGTGATGACCGTAAATCCTATAAATGATAAGATTGCAGCTGAAAAAGGTTTTCCTCAGACCAATAAGGAAGTGGATTATTTTAACAGTAAGCTGAAAAATGAGCTTCGCAGAGAGATAAATATTCTGGATTCAAATGCTTACATGAAAAAAACAGGATTTGAAACCGAGGATGGTCTGCATTATGATGAAGATACGTACAGGAATCTTTATAATTGGGAAGTCAGCGAATGCATACATAACAGATTCTTTCAAAGATAATATAAAATGGGTTTACAAATAGTGATAAATAACGTATAATCCATTTACTTAGGGCTGTGATAAAGCCGAATCCGTGGTAAGGCAGACAGGGAGTGACGGTCGTGGACTGAGAGCCGTTACAACACATGCATATATTGCTGTGTATGATACACCGCGGAGGAGAACACTTTTGAGCCCGATCGAATTAAATATGGGCAGTAGATGTCCTATGAGAGCATACCGGCTGTCGGATGCCGCAGTTTTATTTCAGGCAGAACGGATCGGTATGAAGCCGGGTGGCACCGCGAATAGTCTATTCGTCCCGGATACATGCTTTTGGTATGTATCCGGGACTTACTTTATATAAAGCCTTCAAAGAAAGGCAGGATGAGATATATAAATCATGAATAAGGAGCAGATGGAAATGGATTTTAAGAATCAGTACAGAGACAAAACTATCGATCAGATGAGTGAGGCCGATGTCGGAAAAAATGTCCGCCTTGCAGGATGGGTTGAAAATATCCGTGATCATGGCGGTGTATCCTTCATTGACCTTCGTGATATGTATGGTGTAATGCAGGTCGTTCTGAGAGATACAACACTTCTTGACGGAATAGTTAAGGAAATGTCAATTTCCGTTGAAGGACTTGTGGAACATAGAGATGAGGAGACCTATAATCCTAAAATCCCTACGGGAACAATTGAAATAGAAGCTCATTCAATAGATGTGCTGGGAAGAGTTTATTCACAGCTTCCGTTTGAGATTATGACATCCAAGGAAGTAAGAGAGGATGTAAGACTTAAATACAGATTCCTTGATCTGAGAAATGAAAAGGTAAAGGATAATATCCTCTTCCGTTCAAAGGTCATCAGCTTCCTCAGAAGAAAGATGGAGGAAATTGGATTTGTAGAGATTCAGACACCTATACTCTGTGCATCAAGTCCGGAAGGAGCGCGTGACTACATTGTTCCGTCACGTCGTTTTAAAGGTAAATTCTATGCACTTCCTCAGGCACCTCAGCAGTATAAGCAGCTTCTTATGGTATCAGGATTTGATAAGTATTTCCAGATCGCACCGTGCTTCAGAGATGAGGATGCGAGAGCAGACCGTTCACCGGGTGAATTCTATCAGCTGGACTTCGAGATGAGCTATGCTACTCAGGAAGATGTATTCAGAGTAGGTGAAGAGGTTCTTACAGCAGTATTTAAGGAATTTGCACCAAAGGGTTATGAGGTTACGGAAGCACCATATCCTATAATCAGTTATAAAGATGCTATGCTTCAGTTTGGAACAGACAAGCCGGATCTCAGAAATCCGCTCAGAATAATAGATCTTACAGAGTTCTTCCAGAGATGTACATTTAAACCATTCCACGGTAAGACAGTTCGTGCCATCAATGCACCCAGGAAACTTTCCAAGGGACAGCATGAGAAGATGCTGAAGTTTGCCACTTCGATCGGAATGGGCGGTCTGGGATATCTTGAAGTACTTGAGGACGGAAGTTACAAGGGACCTATTGATAAGTTTATCCCGGATGACATGAAAGAAGAGCTTCGTGAGAAAGCGGGACTTAATGTTGGAGATACGATTTTCTTTATAGCAGATAAGGAAGCACTTGCAAATTCATATGCGGGACAGATCAGAAATGAATTGGGAATAAGACTTGATCTTATTGAGAAAAATGCATACCGCTTCTGCTATATTAATGATTTTCCGATGTATGAGCTGGATGAAGAGACCAAGAAACCGGCATTCACACATAATCCGTTCTCAATGCCGCAGGGAGGTCTGGAGGCATTAAATGAAAAGGATCCTCTGGAAATCCTGGCATATCAGTATGATATTGTATGTAACGGTGTTGAGCTTTCCTCGGGAGCTGTACGTAACCATGATATGCAGATCATGGAAAAGGCATTTGAAATTGCCGGATACAGCAAGGATGTACTTGAACAGAAGTTCGGAGCACTCTATACTGCATTCCAGTTCGGAGCACCGCCACACGCAGGAATGGCTCCCGGCGTTGACAGAATGATCATGCTCCTCAGAAATGAAGAGAATATCCGAGAGGTAATCGCCTTCCCAATGAACGGAAACGGACAGGATCTTATGTGCGGAGCTCCCGGAGATGTTACGGAGATGCAGCTGAGAGAGACTCATATTAAGGTAAGGCAGTAGTTGATTAATTTAGGTAATCTTTGAATTGATAAGAAATCGAGCATAAAGGAGATATTATGCAGATAACAGATGAAACAATCGAATATGTCGGAATCCTTGCCAAGCTGGAACTTTCCGATGAAGAAAAGGAAAGAGCCAAGAAGGACATGAATGAGATGCTGGATTATGTGGGAAAGCTCAGTGAGCTGGACACAGATAATGTAGAAGCCATGAGCCATACATTTCCGGTATCAAATGTAATGCGTGAGGATGTAGTGGTTAACGGTGACGATAAGGAAAATATGCTGAAGAATGCACCAGAGAAAAATGAGGATGCATATATCGTACCGGAGACATTTTAACGTATAAAATTTTTCATAAGTTAATAATAGAATGAAGGTGTTGCAGGTACTTTACAAGCTGGTGGTGTTGTGATATATTGTGATTGACACTAATTAATCAGGGTGATTATGTGTTATATCCATGATATACGAAAAGCCACGAGTTGCAGCTCGTGGCTTTTCTGATTCATTCTGTACAAGGAGAATCAATCCTTAGGTTGGCTACCATTCTACTTTCTATCCAACCATTTGCAGATATAATGTGATATTATACCTGCCAAAATAGAAAGAAACAGGGCGATTATATATTCCATGATGTCACCTCCTTCCTGTACCGGTCTAGAGGTGGTAGCACCTTCATTCTAAAATAAATAATCTATATTTCAAGTGAAAAAGTGTATATGCAAAGTAAACGAGCATAACATGAATATTAGTAGACAATAAGGAGACAAAAATGGACATTTTATCTCTTACAGCCGTAGAACTGGGTAAGAAGATTGCCGCCGGTGAGGTTACATCGGTTGAGGCAACCAGGGCTTACCTGGACAGGATCGGCCGGGTTGATAAGGATATACATGCGTATATCACAATTGAAACGGATAAGGCGTTGAAGGCCGCTGAAGAAGCGGACAGGAGGATAGCGGCAGGTGAGCTGACAGGTCCTCTGGCAGGCGTTCCTGTTGCAATCAAGGACAACATGTGTATCGAAGGAACACTGACAACCTGTGCCTCCAAAATACTTGGAAATTTTGTTCCTACATATACATCGACTGCAGTTCAGTATCTTATTGACGCGGGAGCAGTTGTTCTCGGAAAGACCAATATGGATGAGTTTGCCATGGGAAGCACATCCGAGACCTCATACTTTGGAGCAACACATAATCCCTGGGATTTAGACAGGGTACCGGGAGGATCATCGGGAGGATCGGCAGCAGCTGTTGCAGCTGATGAATGTGCAGTGGCTCTGGGAAGTGATACAGGTGGTTCCATAAGACAGCCTGCGGGCTTCTGCGGTGTAACGGGTATCAAGCCTACCTATGGAAGAGTCTCAAGATACGGTCTTATTGCTTATGGTTCTTCTCTCGATCAGATAGGACCTTTAGGCAAGGATGTAACAGACTGTGCTACCATTCTTGAGATTATATCAAAACATGATGACAGAGATTCAACTTCTGCAAGTGAGAAAACCATAAATGATGCAGAAAAATCTGCAACGGATTTTACATCTGCACTTATATCTGACGTAAAGGGAATGAAGATAGGTGTACCGAGAGATTATTTCCTTGAAGGAATAGATGAGGATGTTAAGGCTTCCGTACTTGCCGCAGCTGATAAATTCAGAGAAATGGGTGCAGAGGTGGAAGAGTTTGACCTTGGCATGGTTGAATATGCTATACCGGCATATTACGTAATAGCCTGTGCAGAAGCTTCATCAAATCTTGAGAGATTTGACGGAGTTAAATATGGTTACAGGACTGCCGAGTACAGTGATCTTCACAATATGTATAAGAAGACGAGAAGTGAAGGCTTCGGCGCAGAGGTTAAGAGACGTATAATGCTTGGAAGCTTTGTGCTGTCATCAGGATACTATGATGCATATTATGTAAAAGCACTTAAAGTTAAGGCACTTATCAAGGAGGCATTTGATAAGGCATTTGAAAAGTATGATATCATTCTGGGACCTGTGGCTCCAACCACGGCGCTTAAATGCGGTGAATCTCTCAGTGATCCTATCAAGATGTATCTCGGAGATATATATACGGTGGCAGTTAATCTGGCAGGTCTTCCGGGAGTTACACTGCCTTGCGGATATGACCGTAACGGACTGCCGGTTGGACTTCAGCTTCTGGGGCAGACATTTGATGAGAAGAAGATTATAAGAGCTGCATATACATTTGAACAGAGCTTTAAAGACAACATGAAAAAGGCACCTTGCAGTGCCGGCATGAATCAGACACAGGAAGTCTAGAAGGGGGGCAGACAAAAGTGAGTAAAGAATACGAAGTTGTTATAGGCCTCGAGGTTCATGTTGAACTTAGTACCAAGACCAAAATCTTCTGTGGATGCTCCACAGAGTTCGGAGGTGCACCCAATACACATGTGTGTCCGGTATGTTCAGGAATGCCGGGGTCACTCCCTGTACTCAACAAAGAAGTTGTGAATAAGGCTATCTCAGTTGGACTTGCGACTAACTGTGAGATAACGAGAAATTCAAAGTTTGACCGTAAGAATTATTTCTATCCGGATAATCCTCAGAATTATCAGATATCCCAGCTATATTATCCGATCTGCAGGAATGGACATGTGGATATTGAAACCGGGGACGGTGTGAAGAAGGCAATCAGAATTCATGAGATACATATGGAGGAGGATGCAGGTAAGCTGATTCACGATCCGGTAACGGATGAAACATTTGTTGATTTTAACCGTTCGGGAGTTCCGCTTATAGAGATAGTGTCAGAGCCGGATATGAGATCTGCCGATGAGGTTGTGGCTTATCTTGAGAAGCTGAGAGAGACCATAATTTATCTGGGAGCATCTGACTGCAAGCTAAATGAGGGCTCCATGAGAGCTGATGTCAACCTGTCCATAAGGGAAAAGGGAAGTGAGGAATTCGGAACCAGAACTGAGTCCAAAAACCTTAATTCCTTCAGAGCCATCAGACGTTGTATCGAAAATGAGATCGGCAGACAGATCGATATCCTTGAAGAGGGTGGACAGGTTGTTCAGGAAACAAGAAGATGGGATGATGAAAAGGGATATTCCTATCCGATGCGTTCAAAAGAGGATGCACAGGATTACAGATATTTTCCGGATCCGGACCTTGTACCTATAGTGGTTTCCGATGAATGGATCGACGAGATAAGAGCGGCCCAGCCGGAATTCAGAGATGCCAAGAAGGCAAGATATAAAGAGGAATTCGACCTTCCGGATTATGATATAGATCAGATTACCGGGTCGAAGAAAATGTCTGAAATCTTTGAAGGCGCTGTTGCTGAGGGAGCGGATCCCAAGAAAGCATCCAACTGGCTGATGGTAGAAACCATGCGCCTTATGAAGGATAAGAATATAGATGCCGAGTCCCTCAGGTTTAGTGCAAAGAATCTTGCAGCACTTATAAAGCTGGTTGATTCCAAGGAAATCAACGGCGGTGTTGCAAAAGAGGTATTTGAGAAGGCTGTATTCCTGGATGATATGGATCCGGTAAAATACGTTGCCGATAACAATATGTCCACAAAAGCCGATTCCGGAGAGCTTCTTGCAGTAGTTAAAAAGGCAATCGAAGCAAATCCAAAGGCGGTTGAGGATATCAGAAATGGAAAACAGAAGGCAATCGGTGCTATAGTAGGATTTGTAATGAAGGAAATGAAGGGAAAATGCGATCCCGGTGAGGTTAATCGTATGATAGCTGAAGAGCTGGGGAAATAATAATCAGTATTCAGTAGTATGATTTAAGATAAGGAGGTTCATTATGAGAACATATCTTGTAACAGGCGGAGCTGGTTTTATTGGATCAAACTATATTCATTATATGTTTGATAAGTATGATAATGATATCAGAATCATCAATGTTGATAAACTTACATATGCGGGAAATCTGGAGAATCTGAAGGATATCGAAAATAGAGATAATTATACATTTATAAAAGCAGATATATGTGATAAGGATGCAATTTCCAAAATATTTGCAGAAAATGATATCGACAGAGTAGTTCATTTTGCAGCAGAGAGCCATGTTGACCGTTCAATAAAAAACCCTGAGGTATTTGTTCAGACAAATGTTCTCGGAACGGCTGTAATGCTTAACTGTGCAAAAGCTGCATGGGAGCAGGAGGATGGAAGCTTTAAGGAAGGTAAGAAGTTCCTTCATGTATCTACAGATGAGGTTTACGGCTCACTTCCCGAGGATCCGGATGCTTATTTCTATGAGACTACACCTATTGATCCTCACAGTCCGTATTCTGCATCAAAAGCATCATCCGATATGCTGGTAAAGGCTTATATCGATACATATCATTTCCCTGCAAATATCACAAACTGCAGTAACAATTACGGACCTTATCAGTTCCCTGAGAAGCTTATTCCGCTTATCATAAATAACGCCCTTTCGGGAAAGAATCTTCCGGTATACGGTGACGGAAAGAATGTCCGCGACTGGCTCTATGTTATGGATCATGCCAAAGCCATCGACATGGTGCAGGAAGAAGGCGTTTTGGGTCAGAGATATAATATCGGCGGGCATAATGAAAAGCAGAATATTGAGATAATTGAGATAATCCTTGATACATTACAGGAACTGCTTCCTGATTCAGATCCTCGTAAAGCAAATGTATCACGAAATCTTATTACATATGTTACAGATCGTAAGGGTCATGACAGACGTTATGCCATAGCTCCTGACAAGATTAAGGCTGATCTGGGATGGTTCCCGGAGACTATGTTCAAGGATGGAATCAGGCTCACCATCAAGTGGTACCTTGAAAATGAAGAGTGGATGAAGAGAGTTACCAGTGGTGATTATCAGAAGTACTACGATTCAATGTATGCAGGAAGATAATAGCTCACCAAAAATATATTATAGAGATATTGTAAAAACAGGTTGTAGAAATGACAAAACTAACGGTGGTAATGCCCGTATATAATGAAGGCGAACGGGTTTACAGAAATTTAATAGAAACAGTCACTCAGATTGAAAAATTCTGCAGTTCTTTCAGAATCATTGCCGTAAATGACGGCAGCAGTGATGAGTCTGAGCAGGAAATAGAAAGAGCTGTTGCGGCAGATAACAGAATTGCCATGATCTCATATAAAAACAATAAGGGCAAGGGATATGCGGTAAGACGCGGTATGCTTGCGGCAAAGTCAGAATTTACAGCATTTCTTGATGCCGATCTGGAAATCCCGCCCTATCTGCTGGATTCAATGCTAAGTCGTGCTGAAGAATCAGGAGCGGATATTGTTATAGGATCAAAAATGCATAAGGATTCAAAGGTGGAATATCCTTTTGCAAGAAAGATACTCAGCTACGGATATTATATCTATATGAAAATTCTTTTTGGTCTCAAAGTTAAGGACACCCAGACGGGCATAAAGCTTTTCAGAACCGAAAAAATAAAGCCGGTTTTAAAGGTAATGAAAACCAGCCGGTTTTCATTTGATATAGAGATTCTTGCCATAGCATCAAAACTCGGTTATTCTATAGAGGAGATGCCGGTGGTTGTGAATTTTTCCAGAAATAAGGGTAATCGTTCAAAGATCAGTATAAAAAGTATAGCTGAGATGGTAAGAGATTCCATAAGAATCAAGATACATTTATCAAGGAGAGACATTTATGGGAAATCCAAAGGATAAGGATGAAGAGGAATATACTTATTCCGATTATAAGGAGCAGGAAAAGAAGGAAACACAGAAGAAAAAATCCATTGTTAAATGGGTTGTTGCATTTCTTGTTGAACTCATAGTTCTTGTGGTACTTATTGCATCCATCATTCAGTTAAAGGTTAAGCATGCATGGGAGAAGATGGATGTTAAAGATCTGTCAAATGAAGACCTGATGATAAATGTTAAGTCTGACGGCGATATGGCGGATTATACCAACATTGTGTTCTTCGGGCTGGATGCGAGAGATGATAATCTCGAAGGCGGCAGTAACAGCGATACTATCATGATCGCAAGTATCAACAATAAAACCAAGAATGTGAAACTTGTATCGATATACAGAGATACACTCCTCAGAATTCCCATTGAAGGAGTAAATGCAAAGGCCAACAGCGCATATGCATACGGCGGAGCTGTTCTTGGAATTCAGATGCTCAACCAGAATCTTGATATGAATATTGAAGATTATGTAACAGTTAACTGGGAGGCCTTAAGTAGAGCTATAGATATTCTGGGCGGTGTAACGGTTGATGTAGACGAAGAAGAACTTAAAAAGATGAATGAATATATAACCGAACAGATTGCAGCCAACGGGCTCATGTCAAACGGTATATATGAAACAGGTGAGGTTACTCTTAACGGAGTTCAGGCTACTGCTTATGCAAGAGTAAGATCCACCGATCAGGGAGATATTACAAGAACCGGTCGTCAGAGAGAGGTTCTTGAGGCTATGATCGGAAAGCTTAAGGAAGCTGATATGGATACTATCAATAAGCTTGTTGACGGTGTATTTCCATATATTGAGACCTCTATCTCACAAGAGGACTTTGCCGACCTTGCAGGCTCTGCAAAATCATATATTCTTGAAAGTACGGTAGGATTTCCTTTTGAATATGAATATTATGAAGATGAGGAGAAGGGTTCATGCCTTGTGGCAAAGAATCTTCATCAGAATGTTGTGGCACTGCATAATTATCTCTTCGGCACAGTTGCTTATGAAGCCACAGATGCTATGAAGGAAAATGATGCCAAGCTTACAAAGGAAACCGGTGTGGGCGATAACGGACCGGTAATCGTACACCCCGAAGCAGTGGAAGACTGAAATATACTAAGTATTTTCAGATGTGGCAACTTTTGAAAAAAAGCCTTGGTCATGTGACAAATTGGCAAAAAAAGTGAA
>CAMOCO010000024.1 GCA_946610715.1 uncultured Clostridia bacterium
GCTATGTTGATGAGGACGGATTTGTATTCCTGACAGGAAGAAAGAAGAATCTCATAATTCTCAGTAACGGAGAGAATATCTCACCTGAAGAACTTGAAATGGATATTCTGAGAGATGAAGGGGTAAATGAAGTTCTTGTATATGATGAAAACGGTAAGATCGTAGCAGAGATTTTCCCGACAGAAGAACATATGGGTGATGCTACATATTTTGAAAAGCTGAAGAATAAGGTTAATAAGGGCAGACCGGTTTATAAGCAGATAGTAAGAATCAAGCTTAGGGAAACAGAATTCATCAAGAATGCTACTATGAAGATAGTAAGATATCTGAATATTCCCGGTGAGGCAGAGAAGGCTGAAGCAGCAGTAAAGGCTGCCAAAGAAGCCGGATCAAAGAATGAATAGCCCGATGTGACACCTCGGAACGGCAGAAATTTGGCGGGAAAGTGAAGTTTTGAGATGAAGTAAAAGGGGAGTAAAAAGACTATGATTCAATGTCCGAATTGCGGGGGAGCAATAAAATTTAATATTGAATCACAAAGCATGAAGTGTGATTCATGTCAGTCTATGTTTAATCCGTATGATTTTGATTATGGAGTAAGCGCGGAGGAGGAGACTGAATACGATGTCACAGTTTATAAATGCAGGAATTGCGGTGGTGAGATAATCGCCACAGATGAGACTGCAGCGGGATTCTGCAGCTATTGCGGGGCTTCAAATGTGCTTGAGGGGCGTATTGCGAGAGAGAAAAGACCGCAGCTCATAATCCCGTTTAAACAAACAAAGGCGCAGTGTATAGAGCGCTTTAAAAACAGAATGAGCAAGGCTCTCTTTGCGCCCGGAGAGTATAAAAATGCCGGCAGAGTTGACAGTTTCAGAGGTATTTACATGCCTTACTGGCTGTTTGATATGTCGCAGAACGGCGGTATCAATGTTCGTACCTCCAGGTCTCACAGAAGCGGGGATTATATCATAACCGATCATTATGATATGAAAGGAATTATTGATAATCAGTATAATGGTGTGTCTTATGACGCATCCTCCACATTTGCAGATGATATAAGCAGTGAGATCGCACCTTTCAATGTGCAGGATATAACTACATTTTCCCCATCATTTTTGTCAGGCTATTATGCTGATATTGCTGACGTATCCTCCGAGGTTTATGAGGATACGGCTGTGGAACTGGCATCGGAGAGTACATATAATTATTTGAGGAAAAAGAGTCCTATGTCATCGCATCATTTTGATGACACAAAGGAAAGTGTAAAAAACAAGATACATACAAGAGTAGATAACAGAAGGTCTGCAATGTTTCCCGTATGGTTTATGTCATACAGGAATAAGGACAGAGTGGCCTATGCAACGGTAAACGGGCAGACCGGCAGGATGAGTGCGGATATTCCGGTAAGTATGCCGAAGTACTTTGTATGCGTATTAATTATTGCTGCAGTTCTTTTTGCCATATTCCAGATGTTTTTTACAGTAACGCCGGATGTTCTTATACTGCTTACTGCTATAGTAGCCTGTATAAGTGTTATTCTTTATAATTCGGAAATGAAGAAAATTCTGGCCAAGGAAAATTATGAAGATGATCTTGGTATGCAGGACCGGATGAGACGTAAAAAAGAGGCCAGGGAACAGGCTCAAAAAGGAGCCTCCTTTAATGCACAGGGAAATGAAGGTAATTATGCAGTAACGGATAATGATATAAGAAGAGGCAGTAAGCCAAAGAAAAAATCTGCCGGCTTTGCAAAGAATATGTCATTTTCCTCTATCATACTTATAATAATTATAATATTTGCATTTGGCGGAAATGTTATAATGGGTCTTTTGGCAGGAGTTGCCGGATCCCTTGGACTTACAAGAATTATGTCTATCTTATCCGTGGTTACACTGATACTTTCATTTTGTATGACAATTTCTTCGTCCAGGAAGATCAAGAAAATGAAAGGCAAAAAAGGACTGCCTGCTACCATATGGACTGTTATAGGTATATTGGCTATAACAATTATCAGCATATGGGATCCCGCAAATGATGCAATTTATTATGGAGCTGCTATCTTTTCAATGATAGGTGTGGCTCTTACAGTAGTTGACCTTATGGCAAGCTATAATTATATTGCTATGAGACCATTACCTCAGTTTGAGATATATCATGGAGGTGATGATCGTGCGTAGATATATTAAAGCTTTTGAAAGATATATAAATCTGACATTAGTTCTGATGATGGCAGTGCTTATAATATCCATATGCTTTGCCGGATATTTATCGTCGCCTCAAAAGGTATATGCTTATTCATACGAAGATAATAAGGTTTACTCCAATGATGAAACGGGTTATAAAGCCGTTATTTCAGATAGAGCGGATTATCTGGATGATATAGATGAAGATTATCTCCTGGAAAATTATCTGAACCCGGTTACCGAATATGCCAATGCGGTTTATATCATCGTGGAATATGATGAAGAGGACAGCAAGGCTATATGTGACGAAGCATACGCGGATCTCATCGGAGATGAATCCGAAAACGGTTCTGTATTTATGATAAACGGAACCACGGGAAATCTTTATCTGACAAGCTACGGAGAGGTGCCATATTGGCTTAAGGAAGGAGCTTCTCAGCAGATTGTTGAGGATGGTCTCGCGGCTTCGGATAGTGATTCTCTCACCATCGGTTCAGTGGTATTTGAAGAGCTGTATACTGCATTATCAGAAAGTGGCGGGCAGATACAGTATGAAGTGGATACTGAAAATATCGAAGATGTAAATGAATCAACGGCTCAGACGGACTTGACAGAATCATCTGATTCGGTTGAACCGGTCACTAAAGTTAACGAAGATAGTTCATATTCATCCGTAATTGTAGATGGAGCGGATCTTCTCTCCGACAGTGAAGAAAAGAATCTTCTGGAAATGATGGATCAGCTCAGCTATTACGGAAATGTGGTATTTTATTCGGTGACGAAAAATAATATGACTCAGGCGCAGCTTTCGGATAAATTATATCAGGAACTGTTCGGATCAAATACAAAGAGCGGGACACTGTTTCTTATAGATATGCAGAACAGGGAACTGTATCTCTATAATGCAGGTTCCGTAAAAACAGATATGTCATATGTGATAACCTCTTCAAAGTCAAACAGTATCATGGATAATGTTTACAGATATGCATCAAAGGGTGACTATTATACCTGCGCTGAAGAGACCTTCCGTCAGGAACTGAGACTTATGGGTGGAGGAAAGATAGCTGAGCCCATGAAACTGGCCAGCAATATCTTCATATCGCTACTTATATCTCTGCTTGTTTCATATTTTATCGTGAGGGCATTCTCCGAATCTTCAAAGGCTTCCGAAAAGGAAGTGCTGGCAGCTATACAGACAAGGCAGAATCTGAATAATTATAATATAGTATTTACACATCAGACGCGACGTTATGATCCGCCAAGTTCATCTTCCTCCGGCGGAGGAGGCGGCGGAGGTGGAGGAGGCGGTGGCCACACTTCCGGCGGCGGACACGGCTTCTAAAGAATATGGTGTCAGAGGGCTCTTTGACATCATAATATGACTTTAGTCATATTGAAAATGTATCTTTATTCACTGCAAAACAGAAAAAAATAATCATATAATGAGTGTGTCAGATGAAATAATATTTCATCGATGCACTCATTTTTTGATGTGTACCCAGCGGCGATATTTCTAACGTAAAAAAGCTATTAAGAAGAATGGAGAGTAAAATGGGAATAATACTTAAAACCAAGGATCTGACTAAAAAGTATGGCAGTAAGGTTGTAGTTGATAATCTGGATATCGAGATTGAAGAAGGGGAGATATTCGGTCTGCTGGGTCCAAACGGAGCAGGTAAGAGTACAACCATGAATATGATAACGGGAATAGTAAGGCCGACGCTCGGAACGGTGGAATTTATGGGAAAGGACTTCCGTAAGAATCATAAAGGGCTTATCGACAAGATCGGCTATATACCTCAGGAGCTTGCGATTCACGGCAATCTGAAAGCATGGGAAAATGTAGAACTGTTTACTTCTCTGTACGGAATAAAAGGTCCCGAACTTAAGAAAAGAATAGATGAATCTCTGGAATATGTCGGACTTCTGGACAGAAGAAATGACTATGCAAAAACATTTTCCGGCGGAATGAAGAGAAGACTTAACATCGCCTGTGCCATAGGGCATCACCCGAATCTGCTGATATTTGATGAACCTACAGTAGGTATCGATCCCCAGTCGAGAAATTTTATTCTTGACAAGATCAAGGAATCAAATAAGAACGGCGCAACAGTTATCTATACAAGTCATTACATGGAAGAGGTTGAAGCAATCTGTACCAAGATTGCCATAATGGATAACGGCAAGGTGATAGCAACGGGAACAGCCGAGGAACTGAAGAAAATGGTCGTGGATGATACTTCGTCCATTACACTTGAAGAAGTATTCCTTACTATGACAGGAAAGAAGCTGAGGGATTATTAAATGATACGATATCTTATAAAAAATAATATTAAACTGATGATGAGAAGTGCGACGAATACGCTGCTCTTTATAGTCACGCCAATAATACTTATAGCGCTTCTTTCCAGTGCCTTCGGGGATCTGATGGAGAAGTATGAGGCAAAGACAGATATTAAAGCAGGCTATAAGGTGGATGCCGGTGAACCGGACCGGGATACGCAGTTCCTTATAGATATTTTGGAAAAGTCTGCAAAGGAAGGTGGGGTAATCCTTACTGAATACAGTGGGGCTGATCCGGAAAAGACAGTCCGGGAAGAAGAACTGGCAGGTTTTATCGTATTCGGGGAAAACGGAGAATACACCATATACGAGAATGGTGACAGAAAGTATGAAGCCAAGGCCCTGGAGTATATGCTGAGCAGTATTGAATGGAGAATGGTTCAGACAAAGAAAGATCTTGCAAAAAGCAGTGTTCCTCCGGAAATTCATCTGAAAGCAGAAAAAGCTGAATTCATGGAACCTATCAGTGCGATTGACTATTACGGAATCATAGAAGTTGTATATTTTGGATGGTGCGCGATTGTATGCGGTGCCGGAATATTTACAGCCGAGAAGAAGTATCATATCGGCAAGAAGCTTAAAGTATCGGGACTGTCCGAGGTAAGTCTCTATCTGGCAAAATTCATTCCAATGCTTCTGGTCGTTTCCGTCTCAGCTCTTATCACCACGGGAATTACAATTGTTCTCTTTGGAGTACATTGGGGAAGCCCGGCACTTTCGGCACTTATAATAGTTTTGTCGGTGGCAGCAGCCACCGCATTCGGACTTATGTTTTACTGCATTTTTCAAAATATTGTAGTTACTATTATCGGAGTTTTTGCGGCAGTGTGGGTAGCGGGATTTTGGGGCGGCAGCTTCGAAACCTATATGTTTTCGTCACATCCGCAGCTTCTTAAGGAGATATCACCTATATATCACATAAACAGAGCATTGACAGAGCTGTCCTGCATGGGACACAGCAACTATGTGGGAAATGCTGTTTTATGCTGCATGATAATTATGGTCGTATGTTCGGTTATCGCTGTGATCGCCGGAAATATCAGAAGGAGGATGGGAGAATGATCACATTAGTAAAAACAAGTATGAAACTGCTTCTGAGAACTAAAGCATTCTGGTTCTTTCTGATAATTACACCGATACTTTCAACAGTCATTCTTAAATCCAAGTTTGACAGCTCCGCGGCATATATGGAAAGAGAAGAAGGTAAGATCATAGAGCTGAAGACAGAGGACGATAAGGTTGCATATAATGGCGGGAACGGAGAATATCTTGTTAAGGTTTATGATGCATCGGGAAGCAGGCTGTCTGAAGGAATACTTGAGAATCTGGCGAAGACGGGAATGTATCTTATCTGCAGAGTTGATCTGTCCGGCAGGGGTGACATTTTTACGGAGGGATTTGTGACCCGGCATATGGAACGTGACGGCTTTGAAGACAGACTGGGCGCTGCAATCTATATTTATCCCGGTTTTGAAAATGTAATAAAAGATGATGAGGCGGGAGATAAAATAAAGATTTATGCTCTTTCTGATGATAAAAGGACAGAGCTCCTGGTTTCCGATATTGAATTTCTAATATCTGAGACAAGTTATAATGGCGCAGACTTTATCAACGATATCAGTGCCGCCTTCGATAAAAAAACGGTGGTTACGTTTTCAGGTGCGGAGGGAAATGCACTCACAGCTGAACAGGTTAATCATAAAACGCAGATAGGCTATGCATTTGCATTTATGACCCTGGGATTTGTATTCTGCGGAATATTTGTTGCTCACACAGCAATCAGGGAAGAGAAGAATGGTGTATTTACAAGGATAAGTCTCACTAAAACCGGTTCAGTGGAATATTTTGTATCCAAGCTCATTTCATCAGTGATCATTTCTCTGATGTCAACCGGAGTAATGGGGGTATGCAGTCTCCTGATAAGTGAGGATGACTTGGGTATGAACCGCTTTAAATTCCTCTTCATGATATTCATGCTGGGACTTATATTCAGCTCCGTAAGTATGCTTCTGGGTATAATAATAGGGGATGTCATGAGTGCCAACGTGGCTGCATTTACTATCTGGTGCCTGTCGGCTCTGCTCAGCGGTCTGTATTTCCCGCTCAATGATACATCAGGACTCATAAAGGTGCTGTCATCCTTGATGCCGCAAAAATGGTTTCTTAATGCTGCAGAAATGATTTTTAAAGGCGACAATAAGGCCTTCGGTATGTTAATATGTATAACAGCAGCATACCTGGCTGTAGTCATCAGCATGGGTGGTCTGGGACTTAAGCTAAGAAGGACAAGTGAATGGGGAGATTCATAAAGGAAAATTATTATATATTGGTTAGAATAATGCTGATGCTTATTTACAGCATGTATGGATTATTGGAAAGCGCAAAGTCAACAGGAGTATCCTTCCGGGTATTCCTGCTGGTTTTATTTTATATATCTCTCATGACATTTAAGGAACTGGCAGATGGCGGCAAAAAACTCATTTTTCTCACGGCCGCATTTATAGTTAATGTGCTGCTTATCTATATAGGAGGAAGAGGATTTATAATTCTATTCTGCATTCTGGGATTTGAGCTGCTTATTTTCTTTAAGGCAAAATTTCCCTTATACCTTCTCATGTATCTGGTGGTTTTTGCGGAAACACCGTTGGGAGATATTACAGAATTTACTGTTATAACAATGCTTCTTATATTCTATCTCCAGCATGAATATGTGGTGGAAAAATATGCGAAGCAGATGTTTGAAGATACAGTTTATCAGCAGGGACTCAAACGAGATTATGAAACAAGGGAATATGAGGTTCAGGCTGAACTGAAGAAGAATATGCTCCGGGCTCAGAATCAGGTACTCAGGGAAAGGGCGGAACTGTCCCAGACTCTCCACGATAAGCTGGGACACAGCATTAACGGTTCCATCTATCAGCTGGAAGCTTCCAAAGTAATAATGGATAAAGAATCCGAAAAAGCAAAATCCATGATCCAGTCAGTCATAGATCAGCTTAGAACCGGAATGGATGAGATTCGGGCAATTCTGAGAAAAGAGAAGCCCGAGAAGAAAAAAATGGCGATTCTTCAGTTGTATGAGCTATGTGCCGACTGCAATAATAAAGGCGTGGAGGCTGAACTCAGTACGGAGGGTAATCTGTCAGCCGTATCGGACGAACTGTGGGAAGTAATACTGGACAATACATTTGAAGCTGTGACAAATGCCATGAAGTATTCAAAATGCAGCAGGCTGGATATAAATATCATAGCTATGAATGAAATGATCAGATGCATGATCTCAGATAATGGTGTGGGGTGCAGTACGTTTAAGGACGGAATGGGAATATCCGGCATGAGACAAAGAACCAGGAATGTCGGCGGAACCATATATTTTGAAACGGAGGCGGGATTTAAAGTAAATATGCTGCTGCCTCTCTAAATCACCGGAAGGAGGATTTCTTCCGGGCGTGGGAAGGTATAATAAGAGGAATTTGATATGGATAAGATTAAGGTTATAATAGCAGATGACAGCGATTTTGTACGTGACGGAATGAAGATCATTCTTGATGTGGATGATGATTTTCTGGTACTGGGGGCTGCGGCAAACGGCAGGGAGGCAATCAGAATTGCGGAGAAAGAGAAACCGGATGTCTTTTTGATGGATATCCAGATGCCGGAAATGGACGGGATAGAAGCCACAAAGTACATTGTGGAGCATGATCTGGGTAAAGTACTGATACTTACCACTTTTGACGATGATGATCTGGTAAAGCAGGCTCTGAAGAACGGAGCCAAGGGATATCTCATAAAGAATCATACTCCGGAACATCTGAAACAGATGATTCGTTCCGTATATAACGGGACAGGCGTTATGGAAGAAAGCATCCTTAGAACTCTGGCAGGAAATGAGGCTGCCGGATCGGAAGATGAAACACCGGCAAGTTCCGGGTTTAATACAGAGGGATATTCTGACAGAGAGCTTGATATAGTAAAGGCGGTTGCAGAAGGGCTCTCAAACAAGGAGATAGCGGCAAAACTGTTCATATCAGAAGGAACGGTAAAGAATTATATCACATCAATTCTGGCAAAGGAAAATCTGTCCCACAGAACAGCACTTGCGGTATATTATCTTACGGGAAGAAAGTGACATACTGCGTCACAGGATGACGTGATAGACTATCTATTTGGAGTATAATAATTGGAGGAGAAAAGAGTATGGGTCTTAATGATACACCATCGGGTGAGCGTCTCAGAATCAGTTTTTTTGGCAAGAGAAATGTGGGTAAGTCCAGTCTCGTTAATGCAGTAACAGATCAGGAGCTTGCTGTGGTTTCGGATACACTTGGTACCACAACGGATCCGGTGTCAAAGGCTATGGAGCTTCTGCCCCTGGGACCGGTTGTTATAACGGATACCCCGGGCTTTGATGATTCCGGGGAACTGGGGGAACTGAGAGTACGTAAGACTAAGCAGATTCTGAATAAAACCGATATTGCGGTTCTGGTTACGGATGCCACAAGGAAGCTTGATGATTCCGAAAAAGAGCTTATAGATATCTTTAACCAAAAGGCTATCCCTTATGTTATTGTGAAAAATAAGGTCGATCTTGTGACAGATTACGATGAAGAAAATAGGGAAATACTCCTGCAGGCGGATAACAGGGAACCGGTAAATGCCATAGCTGTCAGTGCGATGAAGAAGACAAATATAAATGAGCTGAAGGAGCTTATCGGAAGAAGTGTCAGTACGGACGGACCTTCCGTAAGACTTGTGGGAGATATTATAGAACCCGGGCAGCTGGTGGTACTTGTAATACCCATTGATGAATCGGCACCCAAAGGAAGGCTCATACTTCCGCAGCAGCAGGCTATAAGAGATATTCTCGAGTCGGGTGCATTTTCCATATCCACCAGAGAAACCGAGCTCGCTGAACTTCTGGGTAAAATGAATCCGAAGCCGGATCTGGTTATCACAGACAGTCAGGCTTTTCAGATTGTGAGCACAATAGTCCCACGGGACATAAAGCTCACATCTTTCTCCATACTTATGGCAAGATATAAGGGATTTCTCGATACTGCAGTTATGGGAGCAAGGGCAATTGACAGTCTGAAGGACGGAGACAGAGTACTTATCAGTGAGGGATGTACCCATCACAGACAGTGCGGCGATATAGGAACTGTAAAGATCCCGGGATTTTTGAAGCAGAAGACC
Organism: uncultured Clostridia bacterium; assembly: GCA_946610715.1. GTDB lineage: Bacteria > Bacillota > Clostridia > Lachnospirales > Lachnospiraceae > Eubacterium_Q. Next base: position 9,723 of record CAMOCO010000024.1, read on the forward strand.
GGAAAAGAACTGGAAATAGTAACCAGCTCAGGTGCCGAATTCCCGGAGGATCTGTCATCCTACAGCCTCATAATTCATTGCGGAGGCTGCATGCTCACTTCCAGGGAAATGATATACAGGATGAAATGCGCCGAAGATGCGGGAGTGCCTTTTACAAATTACGGAGTTGCCATAGCATATATGAAAGGTATACTCGGCAGAAGTATAGAAGTATTTCCCGATTTATCAGAAAAAATCAATATGAAAGATTAAAATAATATATGACGTCTTTTCTTGAATATGCGTAGGAAAAGGAATAGAATATATCATTGATAATTTCAGATAAAATCAGGAAAACGAGGGCAATTATGAGTGATAAGAGCGAGAAAAAGAAACCGTTGACCAGATTTGGCGAATTTGAGCTACTGAAAGCCATAGCTATTATGGGGTTACCGGCGGTTCATCTAATGGAAGAATCAATGGAGGCGGGATATGCAAGTCCGGGTCTTCTGAAATTCGGAACAGGAATAGTAGGATTATGTGCATTCGGACCATCAGTATTTATGATCTGTATGGGCTTTGGAATCGGTGGAGGGAAAACCTCTGCCAAGGGAATCAGGAGCAGTGGAATTCAGTTTCTTCTGATAGGTCTGATACTCAATATAGTCAGATGGCTGATTCCGGGACTGATACAGATGTTTGTACTTCATACACCCATACTCACGGATATTAATTTCTGCCTGCAGTCAGATATTTATTATTTTGTGGGAATCTTCTATATATTCTATTCATTTTTCAAAAAAAAGGATGTTACGCCGGGGCGACTTATCCTGATAAGTATGTGTATGCTGACATTAAATACGGTTATGACACCATGGATTCAGGAAACTGTTAAGAATCCTGTTATCAAATCACTTCTCGGAAATATAGTATATGTGGATGAGACAAGCTGCTTTCCATTGCTTTCATGGGCTATTTTCCCAAGCGTAGGTATATTGCTCGGTCATATCCTGAAAAAAGCAACTGAGGAGCAGAGAGAAGTCTATATGAGACGATTGCTGGATTTCTCTGTTGTACTATTCATCTCATTTGTGGTTTTTCTGTTTGATTATCATATAGATATTGTAAAGACAATCATTTCACCCGTAAATGATTACATCACAGACCTTCCGAATGTATTCTTACTGCTTAGTCTGGCACTGTTTCTTATAGGTCTGACATATTATCTGTGTAAAAAAATAGGCGCATCACCATTTATGGCCTTCATGCTTAAGATATCGGCATTTATCATACCGTTCTATCTTCTGCAGTGGATTATAATTGCATGGATATTCTATATTATGCCTATGCTTCGTATGCCGGAAGGATGTTTTACTGTTCCGTGGTATATCCTTTCGGTGGCAGTAGTAACACTTATATGTATATTTGTTTCAACCAAGCATGGAATGAAGATAATGAAAGTGCTATTAAAAATAACTACTATCAAGAAAAAGAAAGGTAAGAAGGCAAAAAAATGAGAAACAGGGATTATCCTTTATATGAGATAGCACCACGTATAAGCAGCATCTCGGAGATGCTGGAAATAAAGGCCGAAAAAGTTCCGGATAAAGTTGCTTTCTGCTACAGAAAGGGACGTGAAAATGTAGAGGAGAAGACCTATGGACAGGTGTATGATACTGTGAAGAAAGCGGCACAGTATGTTTCGGAGAATTACGGTACCGGTAAGCATATAGCTGTAATAGGTGAAAACTCTTATGAATGGCTTATTGCATATTTTGCTATTGTTACATCAGGAAATGTAGCGGTTCCGATAGATAAGGAGCTCCCGGCAGATGAGGTGGAGTGGCTTATAAAAAAAGCTGATGTAACGGCAGCATTTATTTCGAAGACATATATCGATCTGGTTGAAAATATCGAAGGACTCAGCGTACTTACACTGAAGAAACTTCAGGAAGCCGCTTTGGAATGTGACGGAAATTATGAATTATATCATCAGAAGGATGATGAACTGATATGTATAATATTTACTTCCGGCACTTCGGGAAAAAGCAAGGGAGTTATGCTGAGCAGTAAAAACGTCACATCAGAGATATCGGAGACCTCCAGAATGTACGATCCGGAAGGTGAGAATACATTTGTGGTGCTTCCTTTCCATCATGCTTTCGGGCTTAATGTGGCTGTACTCATGGCATATAATTATGGAGTTAAGATATTCCTCAATAAGAGCCTTAAGAGAGTAAAGGAAGATATGCTCCTGGCAAAGCCGGAGGTTGTAATGCTTGTACCGCTGTTTATTGAAGTGTTCTATAAGCAGATCATGAGCAGTGTAAAGAAGGAAAATAAAGAAAAACAGCTGAAAAAAGGTATCAGACTCAGCAGACTTCTTCTTAAAGTCGGAATAGATAAAAGACGTGAACTGTTTAAGGATATACATGAGGTATTTGGCGGAAAGCTGAAATATATCATAAGCGGTGGCGCACATATCAATACATATTATGTGCGGTTTTTCAGAGATATAGGTATCGAAATACTAAACGGATACGGTACTTCCGAGTGCTCTCCCTGTGTTGCCATAAACAGAAATTATTTTAAGAAGGATGGCAGTGTGGGTCAGGTTATCCCGGGAACTGAGGTCAGAATCTCAGAGGATGGTGAGGTTCAGTTTAAGGGAACAGTAACCATGCAGGGATATTACAAGGATCCGGAGATTACCGAAGAGGCCATGAAGGACGGCTGGTACTGTACCGGGGATCTGGGATATGTGGATAAAGACGGATTCCTGTTCCTGACGGGAAGAAAGAAGAATCTTATTATACTCAGCAACGGTGAAAACATTTCTCCCGAAGAACTGGAAAATGATTTTAATGTCGATCCGGGAGTAAATGAAGTTCTTGTATATGATAAGGATAATGTGATAATAGCGGAAATCTATCCCGAAGAAGAATATATGGGTAATGAAGAATACTTTAATAATCTTATGACAAAGGTTAATGAAGGACGTCCTATCTATAAGCAGGTGGGCAGAGTGGTTCTCAGGGATAAGGAATTTATCAAGAATACCAGTAAAAAGATAGTAAGATATAAAAATATACCTAAGTAATAAAAAATAATACTTATAAAGGAGAAAATGCAATGTTTGAAAGAACAGTAGGAATTCTTGAAGAGTTTGTTGAAACAGACGGTGAGATTACAATGGACAGCGCGCTGGTTGACGATCTGGGACTCAGTTCCCTTGAAGTCATCCGTCTTGTAGCTGCATTTGAGGATGAGTTTGATATAGAAGTACCGGACCGTATCATCCCTACACTTCGTACAGTAGGTGATATAGTTAATTACCTTGAGGAAAATGCGGAATAATAAAAAAATAATACTTAAAATATCAGTTCTGATAATCGGATTTGCGTCTTTTATATTCCCGCGTTTTTTTGAAGAAACGGACTTGATATATGTTTCATCGCCGTGGGTTTATTTTACGTGCTTCCTTTACTTTACCAGAACGATAAAAAAGAAAAGAGAATGGGGACTTTTTATACTCATATTATTATCTGCCTATGAGATCCGCTACAGATTCTTTTTAGGTGATGGATCAGGAATTTTGAAAGTGGCTTCAATCCTTCTGCTTCTGGTTGTGACCTTAAGTGCACTGGCTCCGTATATTATAGATAAAATATATATGAGATGCGGCGGCCCATTCTTTTTATTTATATTTCCTTTTATGCGTCTCCTTGCAGAAAAGCTGCTTCAGGAAAAAATGTTTGATGTTGCGGTGACTCAGTTCGGAAACAAGTGGCTGATTCAGAGTGAGGCATTTCTTGGAGACAGTTTTATAACATTCTTTGTGACATTTTTGCCCTCCCTCATAGTATTTATTATCCTTAAAAGGAAAGAGAGGAAAATGATCATTACCGGGGTGATTTTACTTAGCGCCTCAGTGCTTGGGCTTATTCCGGGTATGATAAGATATACATTTTCACCGAAGTCAGATAATTTTGTTAAAATGGCATATGCCTCGGGACCGCAGAAAACCTACCATGAAAATCCATCCGAGGTGGATGTGGGTTATAAGGAAAATGTAGAATACCTGAAAAGGACGGTGGAGGAAGCAGCGGAAGAAAATGCGGAGATGATAGTATATGCGGAGGAAGCTTTTATAATCAGTTTCGAAGAAGAAGACAGGATTATCGCAGAAGCCCGGAAGCTGGCGAAGGATAATCATATTCATATACTTCTCAGCCTGGATTCCATGGACGAGAATGATAACGCGCTGAACAAAGCATTACTTATTAACAATGACGGTAATATTTGTTCGGAATATACAAAGACTTACCTGATTCCCGTGATGGAGGAAGGGGAATATGTGGCCGGTACAGGTCATATTCCGGTAAATCATATTCTGCTGGGTGATAAAGAGGTGTCTTTATCATATACCATATGCTACGACACTACAGTTTCCGATTTTCTATTAACAATGGATGAGAGTACGGATATCCTTATCAGCCCGTCCTGGGACTGGGATGAGATTGATGATCTTAATTACCGCCTGCAGGGAAACAGTGCCGTTAAGTGCGGTGTTACGCTGTTTAAACCAACTGTGGACGGGTGGAGCATAGTAACGGACCCCTACGGAAGGCTGTATTATAAATATAATACCCTGGGAGAAGATTATAATGATGTGCATTTTGTTGATGTCCCAAGCGGAAGGACATCAACAGTTTACAGGAAGATAAATAATATTGTGAATCCCGCCTGGATGATTCTGATGTGGATAACGGTGGTGGAATTTTTAAGAGCTGTGGTGATGAGTATTATCTTTAGGATCAAGAGTAAAAAAGGGCATGCAGGCTGAGAGTGATAGGGACTGTTTTATATGTCAGCCTTTGACATCAAGTAGTGTAGATGTTATGATTAATAAACAAATAAAGATATACCAACCTGACATCGAAACCCGGAAAACCGGCTTGAGATAGAAGCATGTGGCAGTAGAATTTACAGGGTATTACTGCGCTCTTCTGTTGTCAGGAGGGCGCAGTTTTTACGTTACGGAGCAAACGAAAATATGAATAACAATAATAAATCATTAATAGATAAGCTGGAGGCTGAGAAAAAGATTCGACATGAAGAGTGGATCACTCTGCTCAGTACATATACTAATGAGGACAGAACCTATGCGGCACAGAAGGCAAGAGCCGTGGCAGACAGCATTTACGGAAAAAGTATTTTTATCAGAGGGATAGTTGAGTTCTCAAATGTATGTAAAAATAATTGCTATTACTGTGGGATAAGGGCAGGAAATACATGCATAGAAAGATATCAGCTGAGCCGGGATGAAATCATGGACTGCTGCAAAGCGGGATATGAGTATGGTTTCAGAACATTTGTGCTGCAGAGTGGTGAAGATCTGTCCTACAGCTGCGAAGATATCTGTGATATCGTGTCGGATATTAAGAAACTGTACCCGGATTGCGCTGTGACATTGTCCATCGGGGAAAAGAGCCGTGAGGAATATGCTGCTTATAAGGCCGCCGGGGCTGACAGATATCTGCTCCGCCATGAAACAGCAGATGAAGAACATTATAAAAAGCTCCATCCCGATGAAATGTCATGGGCGAACAGAATGAGATGCCTTCGTGACCTGAAAGAACTGGGATTTCAGACAGGATGCGGGATAATGGTGGGCTCGCCTTATCAGACAGTTGAATGCATTGCTGAGGATATGGAATTCATGGGAGATTTTAAGCCGGAGATGATCGGCATCGGTCCATTTCTCCCTCACAAGGATACCCCGTTCAGGGATATGCCGAAGGGATCTTATGAGCTGACACTGTTTCTGCTGAGTTTATCGAGACTGATGCTTCCGAGAGTTCTTCTCCCGGCAACTACAGCATTGGGAACCATAAATCCCAGGGGAAGAGAAGAGGGAGTGCTTGCAGGAGCAAATGTTATTATGCCAAACCTCTCACCCACAGAAGTTCGAAAGAATTATATGCTATATGATAATAAAATCTGTACGGGAGATACTTCAGCAGCCTGCCGTGGATGTATCGAGGCAAGGATGGAAAGAATAGGATACAGAGTTGAAGTGACTAGGGGGGATTATCTTTGTTAGAATTTATCAGACAATTTATTATAACTACATGGAAAGAATTTGTAGTGTGGGTTTACAACAATAATAATTCAGTTAAGAGTTATGTCCTGAAGGTTATTCTGGCTATATTTGCGTACATTCTGATAAGCGATGTAATCAAGAAGGCATTCAGGAAGGTTCAGAAAAAACTCAGGGAGAAAGAGGTCAGTAAAGCAATTACCGAGTTCGGACTTTTTATTCCAATGTATATAACTCTGGCCTGCATTATAATTACAATTTTTAATTATCTGAATAAGATTGAGGTATCACCGACGGTTACGATCGTTGTATTTTTAGTTATCCTCCTTTTACTGGTTATGAAAGGCGTGGTAGTAAAATTAATAACCAATGCCATAACTGCATTCAAGAGATACATGCGTGGGGATAATGATGATGTATATTCAAATCTTTCCAAGGTTGATATACCTAAGGTTGCGGATTCGGGTACGATCAGGATGCTGCTTAAAGGCATCTTCAAGCTGGCGAGTGTTGTAATAGCCGTATTTATCATTTTCTTCAGTTATCAGGGTATCATTTATATGATGGATACACGGGGAAAAGAGATTTCGGGTATGTTCAATATGCCGGATGATCTTATCGTAAGAGAACTTGGAGGAGTATTTAAAGAGGATGATTCTCTGATTGAAAAAATACCTATATATACAGATGGTAAGGTGACAGTAAAGACAAATGGTAACCTGAATATCATTTATGTGAATGGAAAGAGAATCGGATTTAATACCACAAGCAGAGAGCTTAAGATTTACGGCATTTCCATAAATCAGATGGAGATTAATCTCACTAAAAAGATGACATTTCTGTATAATGATGAAGTTCAGGCCATACAGAATGCCTATGGAATAAAATCAGACATTACATTTTTCCGTAATACCGCCACAAATGAGTGTATAGCTGTAATTACCGGGGGAGCTTCAAACAGAGTGGTGAGTGTGACGTATTATACGGATTATAATCTGGTGACTCAGAATATAATAACAACAGATGACTGATCGATGCATATTATGCAGGAAGAAGAGGAGAATGACTATGATCAAGTTTGCAATATACGGAAAAGGTGGGATAGGAAAGTCAACACTGTCATCTAACCTTTCGGCAGCGCTTGCGGCAAGAGGGCTTAAGGTTATGCAGATAGGCTGCGATCCGAAGGCTGACTCCACCACATTGCTCAGACCCAGAGAAAAGCTGACAACAGTACTTGATCTGGTCAGGAGCGGCAAAGCTTTTACATTGGAGGATATGGTAAAGGAAAGCTCATCAGGGGTACTCTGTGTCGAGGCAGGAGGACCGGTTCCGGGACTTGGATGCGCCGGAAGAGGAATCATAAATGCGCTTGAATCTTTGGAAGCAAAGGGAGCTTATGAAAAGTATAAACCGGATATTGTAATATATGATGTCTTGGGAGATGTAGTCTGCGGCGGATTTACGATGCCTATGAGAAAGGGCTATGCAGATAAAGTATATATTGTTACATCAGGCGAAAAGATGGCTATCTATGCCGCTGCAAATATTGCCATGGCGGTGGAAAACTTTAAAAAAAGAGATTATGCAAAGCTGGGAGGAATTATCCTGAACTGCAGAGGCGTGGAGGATGAGGAAAAACGTGCGACTGAGCTCGCTGCAGATTTTGATACTTCAGTAATAACCAGAATCCCCAGGGATAAAATATTTGCCCGGGCGGAAGCAGAAGGCGGGACGGTAGTAGAACTGTATCCGGATAGTGAGGTCGCGGGAATACTTCTTGGTACTGCTGAAAAAATTATAAAAGAATGGTGAGACTGACACTTCCGGGTGGCAGGCTTCTGAGGAGATATAAATGATAAAGGCACTTCATACAACTGAATACAGAATCCCGGAACCGGTGATGCTGAAAGATATCAGCTTTCCCGTACCATTCTATGAAGGATTGCAATATAATGCACCATCCAGAGGCGTGTGGAATATAGTCCACACGGGAATGCTGATCCCGGAGACGCATCAGGTATATGTCTGTGCACAGGGATGTCTGAGAGGTGTGATCCTTACGGCTGCTGAAATGAATGAAACCGGGAGGATGTCCTGGGTTGCGCTCCGTGAGGAGGATATGTGGAACGGTGAAATGGAGAAGCGTGTTGTCGAGGGAACAGCACATATAGTGGAGAAACTTAAGTATAAACCTCGATGTGT
>CAMOCO010000025.1 GCA_946610715.1 uncultured Clostridia bacterium
CTTAAAGTGATAACAAAAGCGCAACACTACCCCAGATATTTCTTCAGATACTGTCCTGTATACGACTTCCTGCACTTAACTATTTCCTCCGGTGTTCCTTCAGCCACAACGGTTCCCCCTCCGTTACCGCCTTCCGGTCCCAGGTCTATGATATAGTCCGCCTGCTTGATAACATCCATATTATGTTCTATAACAACCACCGTATTTCCGCCATCCGCAAACCTCTGAAGTATCATCAGCAGCTTTTTCACATCATCAAAATGCAGTCCCGTGGTTGGTTCATCAAGTATATAAATAGTATTACCGGTACTTCGCTTGGACAGTTCCGATGCCAGCTTGATACGCTGGGCTTCGCCTCCGGAAAGGGTTGTGGATGGCTGTCCCAGCTTAATATAGCCGAGTCCCACATCCCGAAGTGTCTCTATCTTCCTTTTTATGGAAGGAACGCTCTCAAAGAACTCACAGGCTTCATCCACAGTCATATCCAGGACTTCATATATATTTTTACCTTTATATTTAATATCCAGGGTTTCACGGTTATATCTCCTGCCGCCGCATACCTCGCAGGGCACATAAATGTCCGGCAGGAAATGCATTTCTATTTTTATTATTCCGTCACCTTTACAGGCCTCGCACCTTCCGCCCGATACATTAAATGAGAATCTTCCCTTTGTATATCCCATGGTCTTTGCATCCTTGGTCTCGGCAAAAAGGGTTCTGATAGGATCAAATACTCCCGTATAAGTGGCCGGATTTGACCTTGGAGTACGGCCTATGGGTGACTGGTCGATATCGATAACCTTATCCAGATCTTTATAATTTTCGATATCATCATGTTTTCCCGGCTTGATTCTCGCATGATTCAGATCCCGGAGAAGTCTTTTCTTTAAAATCTCATTGATAAGAGAGCTTTTACCGGATCCCGAAACTCCCGTGACAACGGTAAATATGCCTCTGGGAATCTTTACATCTATATTCTTAAGATTATTCTCCCGGGCTCCCTTAACCGTGATCCAGCCCGTGGGGCGTCTTCTCTTCTCCGGAACCGGGATTGTAAGTTTATGAGCCAGATACTGACCCGTAATAGATTTCTCGACCTTCATAAGTTCTTTGGCCGTTCCCTGGGCAACCACTTCACCACCGTTTCTTCCGGCGCCCGGTCCGATATCGATAATTTCATCCGCTGCCAGCATCGTATCCTCGTCATGTTCTACGACTATAAGGGTATTTCCCAGGCTTTGAAGCCTCTTCAGAGAAGCTATAAGCTTGTCGTTATCGCGCTGATGAAGTCCGATGGAAGGCTCGTCCAGAATATATGTGACACCTACAAGTCCCGAACCTATCTGGGTTGCCAGTCTGATACGCTGAGCCTCGCCCCCCGAAAGAGATGCCGTGGCACGGCTTAAGGTGAGATAATTCAGTCCCACATCCACCATGAAGCTGAGTCTCGCCCTTATCTCCTTCAGTATATCATTTCCGATCATCTGCTGCCTCTCGGTCAGCTGTATATCATTTACAAATTTTAACATCTCATCAATGGGCATTTCAGTAAGCTCATAAATATTCCTGTCTCCAACCGTAACAGCCAGCGAAGAGGGCTTCAGTCTCATACCGTGACAAGCCTCGCATGGAGTAAAAGTCATATAAGATTCATATTCATTTTTCATTTCCTCTGACCCGGAATATTTATATCTTTCCTGAACATTTGCCACAAGTCCTTCAAAAGGATGGCGGAAAACATTCCTTCTGGAACGGGTACTCTGATAATGAATAGTTATGCTCCTGCCTCCGGTACCATTGATGATAACATTCTTCGCCTTCTCCGGAAGATCCTTAAATGGCGTATCCAGTGAAAACCCGTATTCCTCAGAAAGCGCCTGAAGAAGGGCATGTCCGAAGCTCTTACTGTCACCGCTGTTCATCCATCCCATAACAGCAATGGCTCCGTCATTCAGGGATCTGGACTTATCAGGTATCATCAGATCCACATCCAGTTCACGCTTAAACCCAAGGCCCGTACAAACCGGACATGCACCGAAAGGATTGTTGAAGGAAAAACTCCTGGGTTCAATCTCCTCAATGGAAATGTCGCAGTCCGGACAGGAAAAGCTGTCTGAATATACCTTCGTTTCACCGCCTATAACTTCCACCTTTACAGTTCCCTCCGCCTGAAGCAGAGCAGTTTCCAGAGATTCGGCAAGACGGGACTCTATACCTTCCTTGATCACAAGCCTGTCCACAACTATATCGATACTGTGCTTTATATTCTTATCAAGAGTAATCTCTTCATCAAGAGTATACATATTTCCGTCAACAATAACCCTGACAAATCCGCTTTTCTTAGCTCTTTCGAGCAGTTTTTCATGACGTCCCTTCTTACCCTTAACCACCGGTGCAAGAATCTGGAATTTGGTACGCTCCGGCAGTTCCATTACAGAATCCACTATCTGGTCAACAGTCTGTCTCTCTATGGGTTTCCCGCAATTCGGGCAGTGTGGTATACCAATTCTTGCATACAGCAGTCTCAGATAATCATATATTTCCGTAACAGTCCCCACAGTTGAACGGGGATTTCTGTTTGTTGATTTCTGATCGATTGAAATGGCGGGCGACAGCCCTTCAATCTTGTCAACATCCGGCTTATCGGCCTGTCCCAGGAACATTCTCGCATATGAAGAAAGGGACTCGATATATCTTCTCTGCCCCTCTGCATAGATGGTATCAAATGCAAGTGAAGATTTGCCCGAACCCGACAGCCCCGTAAAAACCAGAAATTTATTTCTCGGAAGCTTCAGATTGACATTTTTGAGGTTATGTTCCCGCGCCCCCTGAATTGTTATATATTTAAGCTCTGCCATTTATATTATCCTCTTTTGGTTTATTATCTCCGTTACCGCTTGGGAGACATCATTTATCCCAGTCTCTCAGCTTTACCTTCAGTTCAAAAAGCTCATCTCTCAGAAGTGCTGCCAGCTCAAAATTAAGCTCCGTGGCTGCCTGATTCATCTTCCTGGTGAGACGATCAATCTCTTTACCCAGTTCCTTCTTATTCATGGTATCCGGATCCTTACTGATCCGGTCTCTCCCGGATACTCTCTTTTCTTCTGCTTCAATACTTGTGGAAATGAGTTCTCTCACAGCCTTTTTAATGGTCTGAGGTGTAATACCGTGTTCCTCATTATATTTCTGCTGTATCTCTCTACGCCGGTTTGTTTCATCCAGTGCCGCACGCATGGAATCAGTTATGGTATCGGCATACATGATAACGTGTCCATCCACATTACGCGCCGCGCGTCCTATGGTCTGAATAAGCGATGTCTCGGATCTGAGGAAGCCTTCCTTATCCGCATCCAGAATTGCAACAAGAGTAATCTCCGGTATATCCAGTCCCTCACGAAGAAGGTTTATTCCCACAAGCACATCAAATACACCCAGTCTCAGATCCCGGACAATCTCCATTCTCTCCATGGTATCAATATCGGAATGAAGATATTTGACCTTCACATCCAGTCCTCTCAGATAATCCGTTAGTTCCTCGGCCATACGCTTGGTAAGGGTTGTAACAAGCACCTTATTTCCCTTCGATGTTTCCTTCTGAATCTCCTCATAGAGATTCTCCACCTGTCCCGCAACCGGACGTACATCCACCTCGGGATCGAGCAGTCCGGTAGGCCTGATAACCTGCTCGGCTCTGCCCTCTTCATGCTCCGCCTCATAATCTGCAGGCGTAGCCGAAACATAAAGAATCTTGTCAATTCTCTCCTCAAATTCCTCAAAATTAAGAGGTCTGTTATCCATTGCGGAAGGAAGTCTGAAACCGAAGTCTATGAGAGTCTGTTTCCTGGATTTATTTCCTCCGAACATGCCTCTCACCTGAGGAAGCGTCATGTGCGACTCGTCCACTATGATCAGATAGTCATCTCCGAAAAAGTCTATTAATGTGCTGGGCGGTTCTCCCGGCTTTCCGCCGGCAAGGATTCTGGTATAATTCTCTATCCCCGAGCAAAATCCCGTTTCCCGGAGCATTTCTATATCATACTCCGTCCGTTCCTCTATTCTCTGTGCCTCCAGAAGCTTGTCATGCGCTTTGAAATACGCAACCCTCTCCGTCAGCTCATCCTCAATCTCCTTTAGAGCAGCTTCCATCTTATATGGAGCTATAACATAATAGGAGGCAGGGAAAATGCTGACAAAGTTCACATCTCTTTTTATCTCTCCCGTAAGGGGATCGAATTCCGAAATCCTGTCAATCTCGTCACCGAAAAATTCCACACGGACAGCCTCGTCATCCTTGTTTGCGGGAATTATATCAACTACATCACCCTTCACACGGAATGTACTTCTCTTAAAGTCCATCTCATTACGGGTATATTGCATATCCACCAGTCTTCTTATGAGCTCATCTCTGTCCATTTCCGCACCGGGTCTCAGCGCAAGCATCATCCCCTTATAATCCTCAGGATTTCCTATACCATATATGCAGGAAACGGATGATACAACAATCACATCCTTCCTCTCAATAAGTGATGCGGTTGCGCTGTGTCTCAGCTTATCGATCTCATCATTGATGGAAGAATCCTTTGCAATATAAGTATCAGTCGAAGGTACATATGCCTCCGGCTGATAATAATCATAATAACTTACAAAATATTCAACTGCATTTTCAGGGAAAAAAGCTTTCATCTCACCATAGAGCTGGGCCGCAAGGGTCTTGTTATGTGAGATGATGAGAGTCGGCTTTCCGAGCTTTTGAATGATATTTGCCATAGTAAAGGTCTTTCCGGAACCGGTCACTCCCAGAAGTGTCTGTCTCTTTCGGCCATTCTTGAAGCCCTCTGCCAAATATTCGATAGCCTCCGGCTGATCGCCTGTAGGCTGATATTCAGAATGTAATTTAAATTCCATTTGTAAAATTCCCTTCTTTGACATTATCCGGAAATAATCCCGGCATCATCCGGAAACAAGTTTACAAACATATACCGAAGCCGAAACAGGCGGAACCGTAACACTGAGAACATTGTCATAAACCACATTGGCCTGGTCATCACGGGTGAAGCCTTCCTCTGTAGTTAAGATCACACGTTTCATATTTTTCTTATTGTGAACTCCCAGCTCGCGCACATGGAGCTTCAGATTCTTCTCGGTATAATCATTATTCAGTACAACAACCACAGCCTCCTCATAATTAAACCTTCCATAGGCTATGCATTTATATTCACCATGAAGAAATTTAAGGCTTCCCGTACGGAGCGAAGCATATTTCTTATGGATTTTTATCATAACCTTATGGAACTTAAGAAGCTCCGTATCCTCTCTTCCCCAGGGGTAGGTTCTTCTGGAGTCCGGATCGGTCCATCCGCAGAGCCCCACTTCATCGCCGTAGTAAATTGTCGGTGCTCCGGGCCAGGTCATCTGAAATACCACCGCTTCCCTGAAAATGCCCTTATTGACATTCTCATTTGCGGCATCAGGTCCCAGTGTATGTATACGACCTACTCTGTGATTGGTTCTTGTAAGGAATCTTGAATGATCGTGATTTGACAGTTCATTCATGGAGACATACAGGGAATTATACAGCATACATGACATATAGGTTCTCATGGAGCCTTCAAATACCTCCGCATTTCCGAGAAGGTCTCCGCGGAATTCGTCACTATGCTTCTCAACGCCTGTAAGGAACCATGTAATAGGCTCCATAAATGCGCCGTAATTCATGATAGTATCCCACTCATCTCCCTGAAGCCAGCTTCTGGGATTCCCATAATGCTCTGCCAGAATGATAGCATCCGGATTAGCCGACTTGACTGCCTTACGGAAATCTCTCCAGAATCTGTGATTATATTCCTCCGTATACCCCAGATCCGCTGCTACATCCAGTCTCCAGCCGTCTGCATTAAAGGGTGGTGAAACCCATTTCTTTCCGATTTTCATTATATAATCATGCAGCTTCTCCGACTCCTCATAATTGAGCTTGGGAAGTGTATCATGTCCCCACCAGCCGTTATAGCTGTTATTGTTCGGCCACTCATTTTCATTATTGAATCTGAAAAAGCTTCTGTATGGGCTGTCCTCTGAAATGTAAGCGCCCTTCTTATATTCAGGATTCTGATCATATATCAGTTCCTTATCCAGCCATTTATTGAATGAACCGCAGTGGTTAAATACGCCGTCCAGAATCACTTTTATTCCTCTTCTGTGAGCCTCTTCAACAAGCCTTATAAAAAGCATGTTTGAAGCTTCAAGGTTAACGGAATTCGTAACGCGGTTTATATACTTTGAAGCCCTGGTATTGTCATTTGTCTCCCATGGAAGAAGATCTCCCGAATCATCAACGATTTTACCGTAATGAGGATCGATATGGTCATAATCCTGAATATCATACTTATGGTTTGAAGGAGATACAAATATAGGATTAAAATAGATAACATCTATACCCAGATCCTTCAGATAATCCAGTTTATTTATTACTCCCTGCAGATCTCCGCCATAAAAATTTCCCACATCCATGGAATCAGGAAGCTTATACCAGTCATCGACCTTCTTTACATGCTGTCCCAGATAACTGTATTCATCGGTCAGAACATCATTTGACTTATCTCCGTTGCAGAAACGGTCTACATATATCTGATAGAAAACAGCACCCTTCGCCCAGTCCGGAGTCACGAAGCCCGGAACGATGGTAAAATCAAAATCGGGATTGATCTCCCTGCAGCAGCCTGCTCTGTTGTAATTTACGACAAGCCTGCCGGAGTGAACCTCAAAATGATACGTAAATCTTCTTCTGACTTTCTGTATCTCAATAGTGTAATAATCAAATATCTTATCACAGTGGGTGAGCCTCATTTCAAAGCGTTCATTTTCAGACACGAAAATAACCGTATCCACATTACTTCTTGCGGTACGGAAAGTGATTGTAACATTGTCTCCCGGCATAGGCTCTGCCGGACTCACAAACTGCGGGGTGCCGTCACTGAACAGCGCCCCGAAGTCAAGTACAGTTGTTGAATTATATATTCTGTTTATCAGGCTAAAGGAATTATCTCTCATAAATATGTCCTTCCTTCTATCACTTTAGCCATTGTATACCATTTACATGAAAATGTAAAATCCGGTTAGCTGTGATGCGTCAGATTATTTCTTTGTAACAGTCTTACTCTCAGATTTTTTGGGGGTCGCACCCTGCTCTTGTCTTTTTTCCTGTCACACAAGCACATTTTCCTTACGTCCTTCCATAAATGCGCGCACATTATCCGCTATAATCTGTATCAGCCTTCTTCTCGCTTCGACACTGGCCCATGCGAGATGGGGTGTGATCCTTATATTCGGGGCTTTGATGAGGGGATTATCTTCCCTCATCGGTTCAACTGATACCACATCCACTGCTGCCGCTCCCACCTTACCGCTTCTAAGAGCCGCCGCAAGATCTTCCTCGTCAACCAGTCCGCCGCGGGATACATTTATGATGATAACTCCATCCTTCATTTTGGCGATTGTTCTGCTGCTTATCAGCTTTTCCGTTTCATTTGTCATCGGGCAATGAAGCGTAATCACATCCGAACACTTCAGTACCTCGTCCAGAGACGTAAACTTAATCCCTTCCGTCCCCGCATCACACTCCTCCCGGGGAGATATATACTTCTCGGGATGGGCTGTATGCACCATCACGTTCATTCTGAAGGCACGTGCTATTTCGGCAACACGTTTTCCGATATTCCCATAGCCGATTATTCCTATGGTTTTTCCTGCCAGTTCCGTTACAGGGGCAATCCAGTAGCAGAAGGTCTCCGACCTTGTCCAGTCCCCGTCATGGACACTTCTATTATGTAAACCAATATTACCGGCACATTCCAATATAAACCCCCAGGTCAGCTGGGCTACAGATTCAGTACTATAGGCCGGCACATTTGTCACAGTTACATTGTGACGCTTCGCTGCCTCAAGGTCTACTACATTATAACCCGTCGCACAAACTCCGATATATTTAAGATTCGGAAGGCGGCGGAAGGTCTCTTCGTCAAATATTATCTTATTTGCAAATACCACCTCTGCATCACTGATATGTTCGTATTTATCCTGTTCGGTTGTATTCTTAAAAACTTTTGTTTCTATAATCGAGGTAATGGGAGCGAGAGAAATGTCGCCTCTGTTCACAGCCCCTTCCTCAAGATAAACCGCTTTCATTTTTCAAATTATTTCCTCAAATTAAATTATTGTAAAACTGCTTACTTCTTTTTGCACTGTTCTTTTGTATTTAACTGCAGGAACTCCCAACAGCATTACATAGGCTATTTTATATCCTTCAGGTATCTTTAACAACGGAACCACATCCGGAACCAGCTTAAACAGTCTCACCGCCTGATGGTTCCACAGGGTTCCCAGCTCCAGACTCTGGGCATACAGTTCCAGATAAGACATAGCGATTATGGGATCGATCATCTCGCAATCCGGAGCAACCATATTCTCATCCACACAGACAATAACCATAGAGGTTGCTTTTCTGAAAATCACATCCTGCCCGCCCTGATACATTTTAAGAATCTGCTTTATCACAGGCAGATCACCATCTACTCCGTAAAGCTTTTTGTAAGATAACGACCTTATCTCATCCATCTTTTCTTTGGTTCCGACAACCGAATAATGCAGTCCCTGAAAGTTTACGCCCGTTGGCGGATAAGCCAGCATTTCTTTAATCTTCTCGATTTTTTCCGGCGGAACAGATTCATACTTATAATGTCTGAAACTCCTTCTTGATTTGATAAGCTTCAGCAGATCTGCACTGTTACCATAACCTGACAGCTCAGAATTATCAGGATTTAATCCTCCTATCGATATAGCGCCCGCCGGACATATTGCCATACAGTGCTGACATTCATGGCACATCTCGGCTCCGTCTTCTTTATATTCGGGAATTCTCCTGCTGTTCATACGAAGCGCAAAGCTGGCACAATCCCTCACACACCATCCGCATTTAAGGCATCTTGCCTCATCAACTTTTATCACTCTTTCCATAAATTGCCCCCCTGCCCTTAATACTTTAAATAAATCCTCTTCCTTCACATTCTTTCCCAAATATATTTTATCACAAAACTGATTACAAAAGTGCAACAAATAATATAAAATATAGTATAATTGAGCATATTATTTCTGGGGTACTATGATTTCTAAGTTATTATGCTGACGGAGGGTTATGATGAAAGAAAACAAAGTATGGGAAATTCTTGAGATTGAAAAAACAGATGATGTAGAAGCTATCAGAAATGCCTACAGGGCAAAGCTTGTAAATACTAATCCTGAGGACGACCCCGAAGGATTTATGGAGCTGAAGGAGGCCTATGATACCGCCCTTCAGATTGCCGAAGGCGATGATAAAAAAGAAGAACGTCCATATGCTGATATCATCGCACAGGTTGATGATATTTATAAGGATATAAATAAAAGAACAGATATTCTCTGCTGGAAGAAGCTCTTTGAAAATCCCATATTTACAAGTCTGGATGATCAGGATGGAATAAGACGGGAATTCCTGGCCTATACTATGGATCATTACAAGTATCCCGGAGAGGTTCTCAGGATTTTTGACAATCTCTTTACCATAATTCAGGACAGGGAAGCTCTGTGCGAGGTATTCCCTGCAGATTTTATCTCATTTTTGTGCGATAACATTGAAAACGGCGGGGATTATGTCCTGGCGGAAAAACCCGTTCCCGGAAAAGAAAACGGCATTACAGACATTATCAGTATTCCTATAGAATCAACCGGAGAGACCGGAAGGGAAACAGAATTCGAATATGATATCGATGACTACATCTCCACTTTGAACCGTCTCCTTACATGCTACAGAAGAATCGATAATACCAAGCTGTCTGATGAGGAAAAAGCTTCCGAGACAGAGTCTCTCGGTGCCCTTATTCTCTCTCTAAGAAAATTCGACTACTATCATCCATTTGAAGAAATTGCCGTAATACGGTACCTCTTTTATAAAGAGCAGTTTTCAGAATGCTTCCGTCTCCTTCAGAATGCGGTGGACAGAACTGTGATGGCCGATGAATCTCATTCTGATTTTTACTACAGCCATCTTCTGTTTATGTATCTGAGATTTTTCGTTCAGGATTCACTCAGGGATATGGGGCTCAGCATCACTCCCGAAGTTCTGGAAAAATGCGGAGCTAAGATTCCAAAAGTCATGGACGAAATATATGTGAATGATACCCATGCAGCCATGTCCCTTTACTGGTATCTGAAAGGTGATAAAAAACGTGCGGCAGAATATATGTCATATACTGCGGATTATCTGAGAGATACTGCGTATATAGCTTTTAGTGATCAGATTGATTCTGAAAGAATGACGGAACTCCCCGGAATGATCGAAGCCGATCCCGATAATCTCAGCTACAAGATCAGCCTTGCCTGGATCTATTCCAGAAAAGACAGAATGGATGAAGCCATCGCCCTTCTGGAATCAGTTCCGGAAGAGCTTCGGGATGATATGGAATACTGCAATATCAGAAGCAGGATTCTTATCAACCGCGGTGATTTTAAAGATTCAATTCCATATCTGATCAAATGGAACGAGAAACTGTATGAAAATTTCGGATATGATAAATCTCTGAATATAAATGATCTCCCCATAGAAGATGTAAGGCAGATAAACAGAGTTCCTTACAGCTTCTACCTTCTCGGCGCAGCATATGCAAATACCGATGACCTTACCAAGGCCAAGGAGTATATGATGAAGGCTCTGGAAGGGGCTTCTATGAGAGATTATTATGAGTATACCGAACTCTATAATTATATACTCACTTCCAATAAAGAATACGATGAAGGACTGATGTTCTGGACCGGTGAAGTGGAAAAAGATAACCAGTACATCGCCATATGTCATGGCAACAGACAATACATGGCACATAAGGCTCACGATGTAAGAACCGTAATCGAAGACTATTTCTATCTGAGGGAAAAAGATCCTCTTTACAGCGATTCCTATTTATTTGCCGAGGATGTTTATATCGAATATTCCGATATGGAGGGATTTGAAACCGTCCTTAAATATCTGGAGCATTACAACATTCATGATGTACGTTTTGATTACAACATGGGACGTTACCTTAGAATCAACAAAAAATATAAAGAAGCCATAGACGTATTTAATAGTGTGGAAGCCGCAATAAAGGATGGTTATGAAGGTATCGAAGATCCGTTCAGATTTTACATCAGTTACGGCTACACACTGATGGATTACGACCGCACAGGACTTTCCGATGAAGAGCATGACTCTGTGGTTTCAAAGATTAAGGAATTGTCCGAAACATCAATCGGATTATATCCCGATAACATAAGAATCCACTGGCTTCAGATAGACTACTTTGAAAACTATGAACCTGACAAAGCAGAGCCCGCTTATAAGGAAATGCTCCGCATCTTCCCCGATGACGGCACAGTCAATTATGAATACGGAAGATATCTGGACAATAATGACAGAGAAGCCGAAGCCGGTCCTCAATATGAAATCGGTCTCGAGAAAGAGCCCGAGCATGTGGATCTGCGTTACAGGCTTTCGGATTATTATAATGATTACAGATATAAGGAGCTTGAGGAAGAGGAATATAACAAAAAAGCCATTGAGATCTCTGATAAAATACTTGAACTCAGATATGATTCAAGAGCAGCGGTTAACTATGCGCTCCTTCTGATAGACGGAATGGATTATGCCGCAGCCCGCACCTTCTGCGATAAAGCCGTGACCGATTTTCCGGACGCAGCTTATGTTCATAATGCCCGCGGTCTATGCTATATGTACCTCGGTGAATATGAAGAAGCCGAAAAAAGCTTCCTTAAAGCTATTGAAGTTTATGACGGAACCGCTAAATTTATTTCTTATTCAAACCTGGTGAAACTTTACCGTAAACAGTGCAGATTCGATAAGGCCGTTGACATTTACCTGAAATATATGGAAAGATTCGAGGTGGATGACATTTCAACAAATGAGAAGATGGCGGATATCTATGATGATGCCGGTAATTTTGAGAAAGCCTTTTACTATCGTATCAGATCATATAACCAGAAACTGAGTAAAACCACGGGGCGGGAAGAAGATTTGGATGCCCCGATAAATCTATGTAAGACCGTTCAGGATAATAAAGATATCAGCCCCGATGAATTCGGCGGTCTGTCTTACTATCTCCGCCGTATGCTTGATACCTTATCATATGCAGATAAACTTGATGAAATATATAAGCTGGAGGAGGATTTTAAGAGTTACCTCGACATGATTGATTTTTCCGGGGATACCGGTGAAATGACAGATAAATGCAGAGAAAACCTGCAATATGCATTCTGGGCCGCAGCATATCATTTTACATTCACCAGGCGCAGTCCCGAGGATGCCATAAAATACTTTAAGAAATATATTATTCTGAGAAAGAAAACCGAGGGGGATGAAAAAAACTATTACGAAGATGTCTATGAAGCATACGATCTTTTGGGCAGATGCTGTATGTATCTCGGCGACAGGGAAAATGCGGCTCACTATGCCGAAAAAGCCATCGAATGCATTAACCTCGGATATGGTTCTGTTGAAAAGTATCTCAGCCACAGGCGTCTGTTCCCTCTTCGCGCATGCAGGATATCCGGCATAGAGCTGTTTAAGGGCAACAAAGCCGAAGCCATGAGACTTCTCGGCATGACAGATACATGCCTAAAATGCTACCACTGTGCGCATGATACCTGCGCCGACAAGATAGACAGGCTGGCTCTCATCTCCGAACTGGAAGGTGACTATGAAAAAGCAATTGAATATTATGAGTTAGGCATTAAACTCGGCGGAAATGATGTGGAAAGAACCTCGGGTATCCGGGAATGCCGCCGTAAACTGGAGGCTACGAAGGCATAAGTCCGGTTATAAGTATCAGCACTATAAGCACCGGGAGTACATATTTCATATAGCCTACATGCTTATGGCTGATTTTCAGACCTTTTCCTTTGTTGGCTTCGTCAAGGTAATTTTCAGCTCCCCATCCGTACTTTGTTGTACAAAATAAAACAATGATCAGGGAACCGATGGGGAGTATGAGATTACTTACAATAAAATCCTCGCTCTCCAATACATTTCTGCCTCCCATCATGGTAAAGTTCTTCAGCAGATTAAAACCATATACACATGGCAGGCTCGCAACAAGCATGATCATGCAATTGATAAGAACCGACTTTATACGTCCCCAGTTCATGTTATCCATGGCGGAACAGACCTGATTTTCAAAAACCGCTATAACCGTGGAAAAACTGGCAAATGTCATAAACATGAAGAATAATGATCCCCATAATCTTCCTCCGGTCATATTGATGAATACATTCGGAAGTGTCACAAATATAAGTGACGGTCCCTCGGAAGGCTCTATCCCAAATGAAAAACATGCCGGAAATACGATCAGTCCCGATATGACTGCTACAAATGTATCGAGACTGCATATCTGCATGGCCTCCCCAAGGATGGAATGCTCATTTGACATATAACTGCCGAACACCTCCATGGAAGCGATTCCTAAACTCAACGTAAAAAACGCCTGATTCATGGCCGCCGTAATAATCTTAAATAAACCTATATGCTTTATATTGTCAAAATCCGGCATCAGGTAAAATCTTATTCCTTCCCCGGAATTTTTAAGTAAACAGCTGTTCACCGCAAGCACTATCAATAAGACCATGAGTCCCATCATCATAAACTTGGTCACTCTTTCAAGTCCGTTCTTAACACCGAAACTGAGAACAAGAAATCCCGCCACCACTACAATCAATGTATAAACCGTCATTTCAACCGGATCTCCAAGCAGCCTGTCAAAGGCTCCTGCAACTTCATCCTGTCCGAGACCGCTGAAGTTTCCGGTTAAAAACTTCCAGAAATATGCTACCATCCAGCCGGCAACAGTAGTATAGTACATCATGAGAATATAATTTCCCACTATGCAGAGCCAGCCGTGCAGATGCCATTTCATTCCCGGTTTTTCCAGTTTTTTATAACCTTCAACAATGGTCCTCCTGCTGGCACGTCCGATGCTGAGTTCCATAGAAAGAACCGGTATGCCCATGAGTATAAGGAATATCAGATAGATCAGCACAAACAGTGCTCCTCCGTTCTGACCTGCCACATATGGAAATTTCCATACATTTCCTATACCGATAGCGCACCCGGCACTTACAAATATAAATCCAAGTCTGGTACCAAATCCTTCTCTTTTTTCATTTTCCATCGTATCACCTGTTGCAAAAAATAATACTGATTATTCTTTTCAATCGCAGGTACCATTTTACACATCAATCAGCATTTTTATCAATCAGTTTTTTCTGTTAATCATTTTTTGTCATTCAGCTTTTTTGTTATAGGCATATTCCTTATATTTTTCAAGTTCTTCGATATACAGCTTTCCTATCTCACTGAGGTTATAGTTCTTTCTCTTGATGTATACGATATGCATTTTTTCGCTTTCCTTTAACGGTATGGCTGCATACCCGTCACCGTTCAGCTCTTCGCTGATAATTCCCGAACACAGTGTATATCCATTAAGTCCAACCATAAGATTCAGCATGGTTGCTCTGTCATTTCCCTTGATTATTCTTGAATAATCATAGGTACTCAGCTGTTCTTCCGATAAAAACAGCGATCCGTTCTTGCCCTGGTCAAATGAAAGAACAGGATAATTTCTCAGATCCTTCATTGATATTACCTTTTTTCCGGCAAGCGGATGATCCTTACTAAGGTATACAAATGTATCGCAGGTAAAGAGCTCCTTAAACTCCAGATTATTATCGCTGAATATCTTCTTCAGAACCTTTTCGTTAAAGCTGTTAAGATAAAGGACACCCAGTTCGGATTTAAAATCCCGGACATTTTCAATCACTTCCATGGTTTTGGTTTCGTGAACCGCAAACTCGAAGCTGTCCATTCCATACTGCTTGACCACCTCAACAAATGCCTTAACCGCAAAAGAATAATGCTGCATGGAAACACTAAACTTATGTTTCCTCTTTTTTTCAATGTAATGATCCGAAAGAACACTGAACTGATCTATAACCTGCCTTGCATATCCAAGAAATTCTTCTCCCTCGGGAGTAAGTATTATTCCACGGTTAGATCTCAGAAATATATCAAAACCGAGTTCTGTCTCAAGCTCCTTTACAGCTCCCGACAGACTCGGCTGTGATATAAACAGCTTCTTGGCCGCTTCATTCATCGAACTGGAATCCGATATTTCTATCACATATTTTAATTGCTGAAGTGTCATCGTAAAATCCTTTCTTCTTTATAATGCCTCTTTAAGAATTTCCACAAATCTCTTCTTATCCAGCTTTACGTAGTGTCCAACCGGACCGTTCCTGGTTGCCCTTTCGGCCATTGCTTCAAAATCCCCATCGCCTATACCGAGCTCACCAAGAGTCACAGCTATTCCGAGAGACTTGAAGAATTCTTTTAATTTTTCCGATAATATTAAGGCACGTTCCTCCTCATTATAATCATAGGAATCGATTTTGAAAACCCTATTTGCCAGAAGCGCAAGTCTCCAGGGCTTTACCCCGGCTATATACCTTGTCCATGCCGTAAATACAATAGCCATTCCTTCACCATGTGTAATATTATACTGTGCGGACAGCTCATGCTCTATTCTGTGGGATCCCCAGTCTGCGCTTCTGCCCGCATCCAGGAAGTTATTATGAGCTACGCTTGCAAGCCACTGAATCTCCGCTTTAGCATTTAAATATTCCGGAAGCGATGCCAGTTCATCAGGTATTTTACCGTCATCACTGTATTTATCAATAAGTTCTGTTACTCTTCTTCCGTTTAAAAGGAGTGCATTTATCGCTCCTTCGATCAGATAATCCGTGGTATCGGAATTCTTTTCATCGGAAAAGTATCTCTCAAGTAAATGCGACAGCACATCCGCTATACCAACCGCAGTCTGGTATTTCGGAAGCTTTGCGGTATATGCCGGGTCCATAATGGCAAATTCGGGTATAATACGGTCATCCTCAAATCCCAGCTTCCATTCGCCGCTGGACAGTATTGCGGCATTTGATGTTTCCGAACCGCTGGAGGCTGTGGTGGCAACTACTCCTATAGGCAGCACCTTCCCGGGTACCGTACCTTTTTCGAAGAAGTCCCACACATCGCCTTCATATGGAATTCCTATTGATACTGCCTTTGCGGTATCAATAGAACTTCCGCCTCCGACTGCCAGGATAAAATCCACATTTTCATTTTTTCCTTCCGCAACCAGTTCTCTTACCAGCTCAATGGACGGATTGGGCACCACATTTCCATTTTCTGTAAGTTTGATATTCAGCTCCTCCGTCGCTTCTTTTATTACCTGGTATATTCCCAGATCCTTAATGAAGTCACCGCTATATACCAGAAGAAGCGAGGTCACTGAAGCTTTTTCCAGGAGAGCTTTAATTTTATTTATACTTCCGGCTCCGAAAATGATCTTCGCCGGATTATAATATTCAAATCCAATCATTGTGTCACCTCTGAAGCTTTATCGAATGATGTTCAGGCTGTGATTTTAGTAAAGCGGTACAACTGCACCATCATATGTATTATTGATATATTCACTGATTTCCTTGCCCTGAAGTACTGATACCAATGCCTTTATTGCTTCATCATTTTCTTTATCCTTTGATGTTGCAATGATATTTCCGTATGTCTGTGCAGCAAGACCGTCATTTGCTTCTACCGCAAGTGCATCCTTGACACTGAGACCGCCCTCTATAGCGTAATTACCGTTGATTACTGCAACATCCACATCCGGAAGAGACTGTACAAGCTGCTCAGGTGCAAGCTCCTTAAACTGGATGTTCTTCGGATTGTCTGTGATATCAGCGATTGTTGCATTGATTCCTGCTTCTTCCTTAAGTGTAAGGAGACCTTCCTGCTGAAGGAGCAGAAGTGCTCTTGCCTCATTTGTCACATTGTTCGGAACCGCTACGGTTGCACCATCCGGAAGCTCTGACAGTGATGAAACGCGACCTGCGTAAACACCGAATGGTTCATAATGAACCGCTCCCACTGATACAAGATCTGAACCGTTTTCTTCATTGAACTGTTCAAGATAAGGAACATGCTGGAAGTAATTTGCATCCAGGCTTCCTTCGATAACTCCCGTATTTGGTGTAACCGAATCTTCAAGTTCAATTATCTCAAGTGTGATACCCTGCTCTGCAAGAAGCGGCTGTGCCTCTCTTAATATTTCTGCATGCGGAGTGATATTTGCTCCGACCTTAAGTGTTACAGGATCACCTGTGTATACAAATGCATCACTTGATTCGGCTGAATTAGTTGTTGCAAGTACGTCACTATCATTTACTTTCTTGTCAACATCATTTTCTCCGGCTTCCGATATTTCCTCTGAAGAAGTTTCAACCTTGGCCGTCTCGGTACTTCCCGAATCCGTATTTGATGCTGCCTTATTACCGCAGCCTGCAGTTCCGAATAATAATGCAAATGTAAGTCCTACTGTTAAAAGTTTCTTTCTCATAATTTTTTCCCTCCTCATTATGACCAAATACTTTTTAAAACTTGTTTTGTTTTATGTTACGTACTATAGTCCATTTTTTTGTTAAAAACAAATCCTTAAAACTTATACTTAGTTATAACATTTTCCTATATCAAATCAGGTTATGTTCTTAGCTTTTTCTGATTCTTTTTGCCAGCACTCCACCGGATTCCTGGATCAGCCAGACCATTATGATAAGAATAGTCACCGTTACCCACAGAACATCCTTCTGGTATCTGTAATAGCCATATTGAAGCGCTATGGCTCCAAGTCCGCCACCGCCTATCACACCTGCCATTGCCGAATATCCCAGTACAGTCGCAATATTGATGGCGACCACGAGAACCAGCGACGGTCCCGCTTCCGGCAGTATAAAGTGAAATATTATAAACGTCGGGCTTGCCCCCA
>CAMOCO010000026.1 GCA_946610715.1 uncultured Clostridia bacterium
AAACCGATCTTTGCATATTTATCTGAATAAAACGGTGCAATTCCCGACTTTGTAGATCCGAAAGATGCGCCCTTAAGTCTTTCCTCCTCATACTCATCAAAGAGTACATGATAAGGCATTACAATCTGCGCTCTGTCCGATACGAGAATCTTCGGAGTGGGAACTCCCTTATCAACTATGCTCTTAACCTCATTAAAAAGCTTCGGGATATCGAGAGCAACACCATTTCCGATAATGCTTGTTGTATGATCATAGAATACTCCGGAAGGAAGTGTATGTAATGCAAATTTTCCATAATCATTTATGATTGTATGACCTGCATTTGCTCCTCCCTGAAATCTGATAACAATATCGGAATTCTCGGCAAGCATATCAGTAATCTTACCTTTACCTTCATCACCCCAGTTGGCACCTACTACTGCTGTAACCATATATACCACCTTTCCTGCCGACACAATTCATATCAGCTGTTAATTTATTTACGCTGCTTCAACCTTCTCCGGGAAAAACTTCTCATACCAGAGAATAAAGCAATAAATGGACCATATCTTCTTCATATTCTTAGCCTTTCCGGCTTTATGCTCTTCAAGAAGATTCATTATATATTCCTTATTGAAAAACTGCCCGGCAACCTTTCCCTCAAATTTCTCTTTAACCATACCGTAATACTTATCCTGCTTAAGCCAGTCATTGAGAGGAGTAAGGAAGCCTGTCTTCCTCATTTTTGAAGTCTTAGGAGGAAGATTCTTGGCTGCTGCGAGTCTGAGACAATATTTTGTTGTCTCCTTTGTAATCCTGTACTTTGCCGGAATCTTAAGCGCACACTTCAGCATTTCCTTATCAAGGAACGGAACTCTCAGCTCAAGTGAGTTTGCCATACTCATTCTGTCGGCCTTCACAAGAATATCCTGAATCAGCCAGGTTCTTATATCCACATACTGCATCTTGGATACATCATCAATATCTCCTGCTTCGTCAAAAAACTTCTTTGTATAAAATGCCGGATCCTTTGACGGAATCTTATCCTTTAGAACCTTATCTACATCCGAATGATCATATACATAATTATTTCTGATATATCTGTGCGAGATCGGATATTTACCTCTCATAAGGAATCTTCTTCCATGGAACTTCGGAAGCTTCGATGCAACGGCTGCATTGAAGTTTCTGAGACCCTGGGGCAGCTTCATATATTTCTCAAACTCCAGAGGCTCCCTGTAATAATGATATCCGCCGAAAAGTTCATCCGCTCCTTCTCCCGAAAGCACTACCTTAACCTGCTCTCTTGCCAGCCTTGCCAGAAAATAAAGGGCAATAGCCGAAGGATTCGGAAGCGGCTCATCCATGTAGTACTGGATCATCGGAGTTTCCTTAAAATAATCCTCCGCCGTTATCTTGTAATCAAAATTCTGAACACCCTCATGCTCCGCAAATTCCTTTGCATATGAAAGCTCCGAATATTTTTCTTCCGCATATCCTACAGAAAATGTTTTAAGCTCCTCATGCTTCGCCATCTCATGAACAACATAACTCGAATCCACTCCTGAAGACAGGAAGCATCCAACCTCAACATCGGCAATCTTATGAGCTTTAGTTGAACCCTTGAAGGTCTCATCTATCAGATCACCCCAGTATTCCGCACTCTTTGTATCATCAATATCATACTTCGGAGTGAAGTATTCCTTAGTCTCAAACTTTCCATCCTGATAAGTGAAAGAATAACCCGGCCAAAGCTTATATACATCCTTAAACATTGTCTGTTCCGTAGGAATATATTCAAAACATAGATAATCCGGAAGCCTTTCTATATTCAGTTCCTTTTCAAATGCCGGATTCGGAAGGAATGACTTGATCTCGGAACCGAAAATGAACTTCTTGCCCTTCTTAAAATAGAAGAACGGCTTGATTCCGAATATGTCTCTGGCACCAAAGAGCTTCTTCTCCACCGAATCCCAGATAACAAATGCGAACATTCCCCTGAGTCTTACCAGAAAACTGTCGCCCCACTCCTCATATCCATGAAGCAGAACCTCGCTGTCTGTCTCAGTCTTAAAGGTATGACCTGCTTTAAGCAGTTCCTCTCTAAGTTCCTGATAATTATATATCTCGCCATTAAATACAAGTACCTTTGTTCCGTCCTCATTAAGGATTGGCTGGCTTCCTCCCTCAAGATCGATGATTGAAAGTCTTCTGAAACCAAGACTTACATTTTCATCAACATAATAATCATCCTGATCGGGGCCACGATGAATTATCTTATCTGCCATTTCCTTAATGATTCTCTTATTCTCATTAATATCCTTTGATTCATTTATAAATCCTGCGAATCCGCACATATATTCACCTTCTTTCCACACTGCTGAATGGATTTCATTACAAGGATTTCCATTGAATCCTTGATCTCACGGTCTCTCTTTGTCAAACCGAATTCCCTGTTGATAATAGACAGCTCGGTACATCCCAGCACTATTATATCTGCGCCCTGCCTCTTGAGGTTTGATACTATTCCGGAAAACTCAAGGATGTCAGCAGTTTTTCCGGCTTTAACCTGATTATATATTATATTCATCAGGCTCTTTTCATCCTCTTCATCCGGAATCATCAGTCCCAGACCGTACTTATCCGTATACCTTTTGTAAGCTCCCGACTTTACGGTACCTTCTGTAGCAAGAAGTCCGATATTTTTAAGTCCCGGTTTGCTTTCGATACAGTGTTTCACTGTTTCATCTATGATATTGATAATGGGAATGGAAACATTCTTTTCTATCTCATCATAGAAATAGTGGGCTGTATTGCAGGGAATTACTATCATACTGCATCCCGAAGCCTCAAGGAATTTTGCATCCTCCACCATTTTCGGAAGGGGACTTTCATCAGATTCCCCGAGAATAAATGCAGTCCTGTCGGGAATTTCGGTATCATTTAAAATTATCATGGGGATATGCTCCTGGTCACTGCCCGCCTTGGTATATCCTACTACCATGTCAGAAAAATATACCGTAGCCTGAGGGCCGAGTCCTCCGAGGACACCCAGAACTTTTCTTTCCATATTTGTCTCCATCTTACTGATAACAATCCTACTTTTTGGATACAGCGATTGATGCCCCGTAACGGGCAAACTTCCTTATATAATTATAGAAATTTGCTCTGGCATAATAATTATGCTTGATATTCTTATCAGCTTTATAGAGTAACGGGTTTACCCACTTGCCCTCTTTCCACAATCTGAGAGCAAGATTCTTAAACTCGCTGTCGGGAACATATTTTTCAATAACAGATTTTGGAACCACCGAATAGAGATGGGATTTATTTGCTATGGTATAATCATCCATCTTACCGTAGATATAATCATCCACTATCCATTTAACATTATTGAAACCACTTCCCGTTACGTAGAAGTTACTTCTTCCAAGACGGACATTTATTTCAAAGAATTTGTATTTACCGTCTCTTTCATCATATTTAATATCAAAATTTGCAAATCCCACATATCCTATATGTTCGAGGAATTTTGTAGCTGCAGCCACAATCTCCGGATTATATTCATTTACTATAGCTACGGGATTACCGATAGCTGTAGGCGAGGGGTCCTCAAGAAGCGTGCGTCCCAGAGCTGCAAATCTCACCTTGGAATTCTGATCGCAATATACGGTAAGAACTCTCATATAGGAATCATCCCCCGGAATCATATCCTGTATAAGGAATTTATAATTATATCCCGCTTTCTCAATACGGTCCATCATGGTACGAAGCTCCTCCTCGTTTTCAAAACGGAAGACCTTCTTCTTGCCCTCAAATTTTGCATAATGATAAAGGGCTGAATTTGCGGGCTTTGCTATGACCGGATAATCAAAATCGAACTTCAGGTCATTTTCTTTACCGAATTCATAAACATATGTCTTTGGATAATCCAGTCCCAGCTCCTCAAATATCTCATAGAACTTATCCTTAAGCACAATTCTGTTAAGGAGCTCTTCATCAATATATGGGATTATATAATAATCTTTCAGTTTATCTTTATTTTCTATAATGATTCTGACATACCAGTCACCACAGCCGAATACTATCAGCTTTTTCTTACCCTGAAATTCCTTACCCACTTCTATGAGTTTTTCAACTGCTACTTCGTCCTTCTCCATATTGGGAAAATAACGATTTTCAATAATATCCGAGCTGTTGACATATCCGCTCCGGGTCATGCTGAGAGTTATGGACTTAATACCATACTGCTCATGGAAACTTCTTGCAAGTGAATATGCTGTAATATCAGCTCCAAGAATGATCGGCTGAAACTCAAGATCATTAAATTTCATTATATAAGACACCTCGGTTCATTTCTATAATACGTATGCCGGGTAAGTATTATTATATCTACCCATAGCACACCAAAGTACATTATATCCATTTTGACCTCTTCACGCAAGCCTAAACACAGTCAGCTTTGACTTTTGATACTTATGTCTATATAATCAGCATGTGTAACAAGGGTATCCATCATTTAAAATATTTCGGGGAGAGCAGTAATGATCCTATCATATGATAATACATCTTTAAATGCAGTAATACCTGCACCGCCATCAAAGTCAATCTACCATAGAGAACTGATAATCAGATTCATGCTTGGTGACAGGGAGCATCTGTCTCCTGTTCCGGGAGATAATGATGACGTGCTTGCCACAAAAGCTGTGCTAAGCGCCATAAATGATGTATTATCATCAGAATCCGGTGTCTCGGATTCTGATGATACAAAGCATTCTATCGGAGAAGTCATTCTTCCCTGCAATGAAAGCGGCTCAACTCTCAGATTCATGATTCCCGTTGCCGCAGCTCTTATACTGGGCGCGGGTCACTGTCTTCCGATGAAACTTATATTTTCCACAAAGGGAAGACTGTTTGACAGACCCCTGGACGAACTACGGAGTGCGATGCGGAGTCATGGAATCACCATCGAAAAGGATGCCGAAACGAGAAGTATTATCGTAACCGGCGTCATGACCCCCGGTGAATATACCATCGACGGCAGTGTATCATCGCAGTATATTTCCGGTCTGATAATGGCTCTTACCCTTTTTAAGGAAAAAAGTATTATTACAGTTACGGGAGAGATCAAATCCCTTCCTTATATCGAATTAACTCAGCAGGTACTGGAAAAATACGGCTGTCCTGCCTTAAAACAAGATAACAGCTACTATCCTCATCCTATCGCCAAAGAGCAAAATATCTCAAATACCCTTATACCCTTTAATGTTGAAGGTGATTGGAGTAATGGTGCATTTCTTCTCTGTCTCAGCAAGTTCAGTGATATAACCGTTACTAATCTGAATCCCGATTCAAAGCAGGGTGACAGGGCAATTCTCAAATATCTGGATATGGTTCATGAATATAAGCATGATAAATTCATCACCATGGACTGCTCCGATATTCCGGATATCACACCATATATGGCAATCTGTGCTCCTTATTTCTTTGACAAAGCTGTCTTTACCGGGATTTCACGCCTTCGTATCAAAGAATCAGACAGGGTTACGGCTGTCAGAGAGCAGCTTGCTGCAGTCGGTGTTGATACAGATGAGACAGAGGACACTCTCACGGTATACGGAACAAATGATGTCTCAGAAAAAAAAGAACAGCCCATAAGGCTGTCCTCTTATCATGACCACAGAATGGCAATGTGTGCCGTTCTCCTTATGGTCATTCTAAAAACCGATATTGAAATCGATGATATGGATTGTGTAAAAAAATCATACCCGGAACTGTTAGATCTTCCTTTCATCAAGCTTTCTCGATAAAGAGAACTCCGAAGGTGCCAGGTCCGCAATTCGCAGCAATTGCCGGACTTGCCTGTTGGTAGACTATCTTATCAAATTTTGCATTCTTTTCTATGCAGCTTCCGATATATTCCAGTTCCTTTTTACTTAGTCCGACATACGTAACAAATACTACTATGCTGTCTGCCTTCGTATGCCCCAGTATGGAATCAATATATTGTTTCCAGACTCTCTCCTTGGATCCGAACAGGAATTTTTTAGCCATCATCCGTCCATCCTTCACCACAAGCATTGGCTTTGCAAGAAGAGCCCTTATAAGTGCTGCCCTTCTATTGGTAACCTGCTTTGTTCTTGAAAGATATTCCAGATCATCAACGAGAAAGCTCGTCCTGATTCTGGCAACTATTCTATGAAGTCTCATGACTATTTCATCGACGCCCATTCCGGCTTCTGCCATTCGGCTTGCTGCCATTGCTACCATTCCCTGACTGCTGGACAGATGTCTGCTGTCAAATACCGTAACGTTATCAAATGAGCCTGCCGCTTCAACAGCATTCGGACATCCACTGTTTTCCACATCCGATGATATGGAAATATGAATAATATTGTTTGCCAGAACCAGCTGTTCCGCATAGAAGGCTTCATATTCCTCAACGCTTGGAGGAAGAGGATACATCACATGATCCATATTCTCCATATATTTCAGAACACCCGGTGTATCTATCTCAATACCATCCTTGAAAAATGTCCCTTCGGATGTGCGAACCCTGTGCGAAATCACTGCAATACCATATTTCTTCAGTAATTCCATAGGAAGGTCTGCCACACTCTCTGTAGTTATGGCCACTCTTCTCTTTTTCTGGGCATTCTTCATCCAGGTAATGGTATCCTCTACAACCTCACCGTCTCCTGTAATTCTGACAAGCTCCATTGGAAGGAATCTTAGAACTTCACTTTCAAGGTCCTCTCCGGTTACGGGTTTAACAAGATATCCGTTAAAACCGGCGGTTGCATACAGAACTCTGTTTTCTTCACCTGCATTTGCTGTAAGAACTACTATACTGGTTTCTTTATTCTTACCGCCTGTCTGATTTCTGATTTTTTCGAAGCACTCCACACCATCCATTTCCGGCATAAGGTGATCCATAAATATCAGATTATATTCAGTATCAAGGGTTTTCTGGAGAGCTTCCCTTCCGCTCTTTACAGTATCGATCTGAACCTTTGTTTCTCTCAGCAGCTTAGTGACAACCATAAGATTTGCTTCATTATCATCCACCACAAGTATTCTGGCTTTTGGAGCCTCAAACTTCTGCCTATAGGCTTTTCTGCTTTTCAGCTTATGCTTTCTCTCATAATCATATTCACCCAGCTCTTTATCCGAAGCCGCTTTCTGAGGAATCTCTATTACAAATGTAGAGCCCTTGGTATAAACACTGTTTACTGTTACCTTTCCTCCCATCAGCTGAAGAAATTCTTTTACGATTGAGAGTCCAAGACCTGTTCCTTCAATATGCTTATTGGCTCCTTCGTCTACTCTCTTAAATGCAGTAAAGAGATATGGTATATCGTCCTTTTTAATTCCCATACCGGTATCTTTTACGGTATAGATCATATTGACAACCCCATTATCTTGTCTTTCGCATTCTACTGAAAGGGACACCGAACCCTGCTTTGTGTACTTTATGGCATTATTCAGTATATTCATAAGAATCTGTTTGATTCTTACTTCATCACCCAGAAGTTCCGCAGGAAGATCCGGAGCCACATTGATATGGAATTCCAGATTCTTTTCCTTGGCTCTTATCCACAGCATTCCCACCAGATCGGAAAGCATATTACCTGTATTATAAGCCTCAACCAGAAGCTTCATATCTCCGGCCTGGAACTTGGACATATCGAGGATATCATTGATTGTATTAAGCAGCATCTTACCGGCAGCTCTGATATTAACTGCATCCTCTGCAATCTCATCACTGATATTTTCTCTCAGAATCATTTCATTCAGACCTATGATGGTATTGATCGGGGTACGGATTTCATGACTCATACTGGAGAAAAATCTGTTTTGAGCGGCATTAAGATTTTCGATTTCTTCCCTCTGCTTCTTTGCCTTTGCATTTGCCTTTTCATAGCAGTCCTTTTCAAAAGTCAGCATTACAACTATTGCCATTGCTATAAAAAATAGAGTGGTATATTTATACACATATGACATCAGGCTGGTTCTGTTGGGAATCCACTCCGGCATCATATATGCTATCGCAAAACATATTACCGAAATCAGATCAAGAAGGAAAAACAGCGGATACCTTTCCCTGCCTCTTATGGTAATCCCTATAAGAAAAGTAATAAACACAAACCATATCGGACCAACTCCGCTTATTCCTCCTCCGTTTAAAAAGGTTATAGGAAAATAAGCAAGCACCAAAATAGAACAAAATACAATTGCACCTTTATCCATACGCTGTTTTTTGTAAGATATAGATCCAATAAAAAGTAATGCGATAATAAGCCCAAGGGTTCCAAGAGAAGTCGCAATCATGCTTTTTACAAATATGATTTCCAATGTAGTAAGTGCCAAAATACCGATAACACTATAAAGATTGATTATAAAAAATCTATCATATAATTCAATCTCATCATTATATATATATTCTTTTATTTTTTTCGGCCCCATTATCGATCCTCCGAAACTGGATTAAATTCCAAAACCTCTTCGCCTTCAGGACTGAACTCTATCACATCTTCGCCTTCAGGACTGAATTCCATTACTTCGTCCCCGCCTTCCGGACTAAACTCCATTACTTCGTCATCACCTTCCGGACTGAATTCCACTGTTTCCTCTGATTCACCGGGATTAAATTCCATTATCTCTTCTGATTCATCAATTGTATCAACTCCAAGAAGTCTGAGTATTTCCTTTGAAACATCTCTGCATTTTTTCATAACATCGGAATGATGATCATATATATACTTCTCATCCAGATTATTTGCAGCCTGCTCCAGTCCCAGTGCATCTTCCGAGAGAGCCGCTCCACCTATCATTTTAGATGTACTCTTTACAGAATGAATAATAATTTCGTAATTCTTCCAGTCCTTATCTCCCAGGAATCTTGACATATTATTGATTTTATCTCTCATTTCAGATGCATACTGCTTTAGCAGAGATTTATAGAATTCTTCGTCATTTGCCGCATATCCGAGGCCTGTGTCCATATCGATACCAACACTTTTCAGACCGTCCCGGAAGCTGACTTCCTGTGCTTTCGGCTCTTCTGTTTCATTCTCCCGGGCAAATGATCCGGACTCTTTTTCTTTATTTGTTTCTTCTTTTATATCATCATTTTTCCCGGTATTGGTTTTCCTGTTTTCAAGCTCATCAAATTCTTCATCGCTCAAATATATTATGGCATTTTTCGGAATCAGCTTCTTAATCATCCTCTCAAGTTCGTCTGTTTCAATAGGCTTGCTGACAAATCCATCAAAGCCTTCGGAAAGAAACATCTGCTTGGCGGAGCTCATTGCATTTGCGGTAAGGGCAACCATCGGAGTATTTTTGTTAAGTCCCACCGCATCTGCCCTTATTTTCTTCATTGCCTCCACGCCATCCATTCCGGCCATCATATGATCCATGAAAATGATATCAAAGAGCTGGCTTCTGCATATATCAACTGATTCCTGACCTGATGTTGCAGTTGAAACTTCCATTCCGTATCTCTTAAAGATGCTCTTTGCAACCACCAGATTCATCGGTTCATCATCCACAACAAGAGCTTTGATATTATCGAGATGCAAATGTCCATTGGACGTCTTGGAAGCCTTGGCATCCTGATTTAGAATCGATACAACCGGGAAGAAGTAAAATGGCTTCTCAAGATATTTGAGTGAGGATCCTTGAGGAAGCATAAAATCTGATTCTCCCACAACAATAATAGTGATTGATTTCCCAAGATTTTCAAAATACTCCTGTTCCGAAAGATACTCCTCCTGTCCTATAAACATATGTGTAATTCCGAATTCCGAAACCATCTTCTTTACTTCATCTATATTTTCCGAACGATGCAGCTGAATTCCCAGTCCCTTGACCATATTTACAGCCATGGAATTATAATATTCCCTGACCATAGGCTTATCATATTTATCAAAATGAATAAATGCGCCAAGATGTATATCGGAAGGGTTGGAAAGCGACATACATTTGGAATCATCCACTACCGTCTGAGGAAGACTGACTCTCACTGTTGTCCCGAAGTTTTCTTTACTCCTTATGGTCATAAATCCTCCGAGAAGCGACACAAATCCCGAAACTATTCCAAGTCCCAGGCCCAGGCCTCCGCCCGATCTTGTTCTTCCGGAGTCAGATTGATAGTATCTTTCATATACCTTTTCGATTTCATCTTCGGACATACCGATTCCGGTGTCTGTTACTTCTATAATAAAATTAACTCCGTATGGATGTCTTTCTGCGGAAAACTTTGCATAGACGCCACCGCTGTGAGTATACTTTAATCCGTTTGAAATAAGTGCTTTTATAATCTTCTTGATCTTTACAACATCCGAATTCATAACAGCCGGGATATTGGGATCAATATCTATAATCAGCTCAACATTATCATGCTTATATTCTCTTAAGTCATTCATCAGATCGTTCATTGCCGAAGACAGCATATAATCCTCTGAATTTACAACGATCTTACCTCTGTCAATTTCGGAATAATCAAGTATGTCACCAATCTGCTCAGCCACCTTATGTCCTGCGCTTCTTACGGCGATCATATCCTTTCTTACATCTTTATCCTCTTCTTTATCTATGCAGATTCCCGTTAGTCCGATAATGGCATTAACCGGAGTACGAAGCTCATGGGATACATTTGCCAGAAAATCATTCAGTCTTTCGGAAGACTCCTTCAATTCTTCTATCTCTTCACCGGACTGACCCAGTATATCTTTCCAGTTTTTGATAATTGTTCTGCTGAACCATGAGATCACGGTAATCATTAAAACATGCAGTATTATGCGGGTCACAATAAGCACATCAAATATCTCACTCGCCATGATCATCTGTATAGTGCTGTACAGCATTGTAAAATAATATGTAATCTGACACAGAACAACCAGCTCGCTCATGCATGTCACAGTAAGAAGAAAAATTATCGCCGCAATAACTATTGCCAGATCGAATGTACTTGTAGAATGAATTCCGTAATAGAAGAAAGTAGCCATCATAAAAAGTGCATATATCCAGAATCTCTGTCTCAGAGTTCCGCTCTCTCTAATATGCAGAATCCAGCTGATCACAACTCCTGCTGTTATTAATATCAACGGCCACTTTTCCCATTTCAGGAGAAAACTCTCCATAAAAAGCGCCAGGAAGAATACTGTATAACAAACAAGTATTATAATGGTTGTTCCCTGAAATAATTCTTTTGACTCATTTTCCTGTTTCATTATTTATCCCCTTGTTGTTCCTGTCTTCCTTTATGATATCTTTTACGAAGCATTACAAGCTCTAATGTATGATTAACCCTGAGCTTAAGAACTCCCGGAATAAAAGGCTTTCTGATAAAGTCCATAGCCCCCATAGACAGTCCCTTAACCTCAGCGCCGTCATCAGAATCCGCCGAAAGGAATATTACCGCAGTTCTTGCCGCATCTCCGCCCAGCTTTTTAATCTCATCATATGCAGTATATCCGTCCATTTCAGGCATATTAATGTCAAGCAGTATAAGATCCGGAAGAGTTTCCACAGAAGAAATATAGTCAACCAAAGCCTCTCCTGAATTGAAGGTTGTTACCTTTATTCCCTCCTCCTCAATCAGCTTCCCGGCATATTGGAGACTCATATCATCATCATCAACTATTACAACATGCTTATTTCCTTTTTCGAGGATACGTCCGCCTTCATTTCTCACAAACTCGGTCTCATAGGTAATATTCAGTTTTGTATTCATGGAATTATTCCACTTGCTGATAATATCCTCAACTACCCTATCTATAAATTCTTCTCTTATGTCTGTAAGAATGACATAATACTGATTATATCTGCTTCTGGTAAGAATATCGGATTTCCGCATAGATTCCCTGAGATGATTACCGAATTCGTCACAGGCATCTCTGTATTCTTCAGCGGTCGTTCCCTCATATTGATTTAATGTATAGAGAACCTTACTCATATTGATATTATTTCTCACGAAATATCTGACCGCATAGCGATATACATAGGAAAACGCATCCATATCCAGCTGAAGTGCCACATTGGAAATATTCCTCTCCCCGAGAATTTCGGATAGTCCCTTAATATCCATATTTACCTGCGTAATCTCATCATCTGCGAATGCATCCGTTGAATAAACCGAATATCCATGTTTGCCGTTCTTCTTTACAACATAGAGACATTTATCAGACAGCTTAAGCAGTGAAGTATAATCATTTCCGTGCTTTGGAACAAATGTTGCTCCAACAGATGTTCCCAGTGGTATATTCATATCTTCACCCATCATCTCTTTTGCTGATTTGAGTAATTTTTCATTAAGCTGTTTTGTTATTTCGGCTACAGATGCTTCATCATCAACACCGAGACAGAAGGATACAAACTCATCTCCTCCGATACGTCCGTTTTTACTTCCCTTGGGAACTGTATCTTCTATTATTCTGGCAAAGGAAATGAGGACCTTGTCACCCATCTCATGACCGTAAATATCATTTACCAGTTTAAATGAATCCAGATCTATCATAAGCAGCGCACCATATCCGCTTGAACATGCTTTTGACAGTTCAGCACCTGTGGCGGCTTTATTTAAGAAGCCCGTCAGTTTATCAAGAGTTGCCTCACTCTTAAGGTTCAGCATTTCCTTTTGCATGGAGATAACATTATCTATTCTCTTTAACAGTACGTCCGGATTAAAAGGCTTTCTGATAAAGTCAGCCACACCTTCCTCAAATCCTCTGCTTTCTGTTCCGGTATTTTCGTCGGCCGTGAGAAAAATTACGGGAATCTCTCCAAGCCCTTCAGCTTCTTCCAATTGTCTAAGCTGCTTAAGAGCTTCAAAGCCATCCATTTCCGGCATTTTTATATCCAGCAGTATAAGATCAGGTGTTCCTTTTTCCTTAACATAATCCAGCATTGCACGACCGGATTTGAGAGCCGTTACCCTCATATTATTCTTACTCAGAATATGGCCTGCCATCTGAAGATTAGCAGTATCATCATCCACAACCATTATCCATTTAGCCATTTATTATTTCCTCCCGGAAGTTAATTTCATAAGATGTTTAAGGTTATAAATACCTAATTTAATCTTACTTTCGAATTGCATTTTTCTCAACTGTTTTTTTGCAAAATATAACAATCCCGTAAATTACTCTATTTTATATTGTATCAAAAATAATGTAACAAAATAGCAACAACCAATCCGATATTCCGGTCTCAGGATACAAAAACCGCACCGGAAAACGGAACATATCCGTCTCACAGTGCGGCATCTTAAAGTCAATGATTATTTAATATCTTCAGTTTTTTCTGTTTCTTCGGTTTCTACTTCTTTAAATGAATTGGTTATCTGCTTTGATGTATCTTCCTTTGCCTTTCCTCCGATGAATCCGGTTACAACATTATTCAGGTCAACGCCAAGTGAATCTGATAATCCGTCGATTGTCTGCTTAAAGGATTTGGTAACATCTTCAGTAAGCCTTGCTGTATTACCGTCACCATACATGGTAATCTTATCAATCTTTCCAAGTGGCTCGGCAATCGCACGGGCTACTTCCGGATACATCTTGCAAAGCATTTCGATTATGGCAGCCTCGCCGTACTTCTTCATAGCTTCTGCTTTCTTATCAATACCTGCGGCCTCTGCCTCGGCCTTTGCCTGAATAGCTGCAGCCTCTGCTTCACCCTTTGCTTTTATAGCAGCAGCTTCCGCCTCAGCCTTTGCTCTGATTGCTTCAGCCTCCTGCTCCATAGCATATTTGTCTGCCTCAGCCTGAATGCGTTTTGCTTCTGCAGCCTTCTCAAATTCGAACTTCTTGGCTTCTGCTTCCTTCTGTCTCTTGAAGAGTTCAACCTCTGCCATCTGCTGCTGACGATATTTATCGGCATCTGCCTGCTTACGGATCTGGGCATTTAACTCCTGTTCTTTAACGGAAGCTTCTTTCTGCTTACGAGTGATTTCCTGTTCCTGCTTCGCAATATCTGCCTGAGCTTTGGTAATCTCTATAGTCTTACGCTGGGTTTCCTGCTGAATTGAATATGCTGCATCAGCCTCCGCCTTCTTGGTATCTTCAACTGTCTTAAGCTCCGACTTCTTAATAGAAAGGTCATTTTGCTTAATTGCAATTTCTGTCTCCGCCTGAACTCTGGCGTCATTTGCTTCCTTCTGTGCCTGAGCCTGTGCGATAGCAACATCTCTGTCAGCATTCGCCTTAGCTATGCTTGCTGACTTCTGGATAGCAGCCATATTATCCTGACCAAGTGCATTGATAAGATCATTCTTATCTTCAACATGCTGAATATTGCAGGAAATGATCTCAACACCCAGTCTGTTCATATCAAGCTGAGCCTTTTCCTGTACCTGATCACCGAATGACTTACGGTCATTACATAGTTCCTTGAGTGTGATAGTACCAACTATCTCACGCATGTTACCCTGAAGGGAATCAACAAGCGCTTCGGCTATCCTCTGCTCATTCATATTAAGGAAGTTTGCCATAGCTCTTTGAATGCCGTCGGCATCTGTCATAAGTCTGATCTTCGCAACCGCGTCGATATTAACACCGATGAAGTCCGATGTGGGAACATAATCTCCCGTCTTAATATCTATGGATATCTGCTTAATGATAAGCTCATCCTTTCTTTCAAGGAAAGGAAGTTTAAGTCCCGCACGTCCGATGAGAACCTTCGGCTTTTTCCTGAGTCCTGAAATGATATATGCTTTATCAGGAGGTGCCTTAACATAACTTGTCATAATGATAACCAAAACGAATAACACTACAACACCTAAAATAATATATTTAATCATAGTTTTGTCCTTTCATAAAATTAAATGTGATTATCTGATTCCCAGATAATACCTATTCCCCGTCTGAATGAGTATTCCTCTCTTACAAAGGAGCTCCGTGATCTTTCTAAATGCATTGGGATTAATAACTCCCGCTTCACTAAGTGTCACAGCTGTTTCCTTTGATACGGCATTACTCTGCCTGAGTCTCGCAATGATATGATTTCTCCTTATAACAGGAATCGGTGGAAAATATGCCATTTCACAAACCTCCTTTCTCATATAAATACCTTTGACCTTAAAATATAAAAAAGCGAGCTATTTTGAGGTCTTATAAACCACAAAATAGTCTCGCTTATTATTTACTCTCCGGATTGACTCTCATCAATCGTACTGACGAAGATGTAACCATGGCTCTTATTCACTACGCATCATGAATTCAAAGCTCTGTTAGCTACTCCCTAAATTTGTATTGAGGAAATATTATCATACCCCTAAATCCCTGTCAAGAAAAATCGGAATGGCAATTATTTGCCTATATAAAGAGAATAAGCCGAATTGCACCATACAATCCGGCTTACTCTGCTTGGTTAGCAAAGAATAATTATTTTGTAAGAAGTTTCTTTTTATATGCCATAACGACACTCTGAATAATGAGGAATATACAGAGCATAGCTGCTATTGTAATACCCGTCCACCATGCCTGATCCAGACCTGCTGATGCAACAATATTCTGAATTGTTGCCAGTGACAGAACACCGAAGAAAGTACCGATTATATTACCGACACCACCCGTAAGCATGGTTCCTCCTATGATGGAAGATGCGATAGCGTTCATTTCCATACCGCTGGCATGTGATGCCGAGCCCGATCCAACATGCATGAAATATACAAATCCCGCAACACCTGCAAGAAGTCCGCAGATAAGATGTGCAAGGAACTTGGTTCTCTTTACGTTAATACCCAGCATCAGAG
Organism: uncultured Clostridia bacterium; assembly: GCA_946610715.1. Classification (GTDB taxonomy): domain Bacteria; phylum Bacillota; class Clostridia; order Lachnospirales; family Lachnospiraceae; genus Eubacterium_Q. The sequence goes on from CAMOCO010000026.1 coordinate 15,740, forward strand.
CGCTCTGGGAATTTCCGCCAACTGCATAGAAGCTTCGTCCAAGACGTGTCCATCTAAGAACAACGAAAAGCACCGCTACTAATATAACCGCTACTACAACACCTATTTCCACATATGCATTTACATAGTTGCCAAGCCTGTTAACCGAACCGAAGCCCGGAACAACAACTCTTGTGTCCTTAAGTGCCTTGAATGATTCATTTTCAACATTGAATGGAGCCGTGTGAACTATAGTCGTCATACCTCTTGCAAAGAACATACCTGCCAGAGTTACTATAAACGGCTGTATATCCAGATAAGCTACAAGGAAGCCCTGAACAAGTCCGAAAGCAAGTCCGATACCGAGTGCGATAAGAATTGCCACAAAGATCTTTCCCGGATTGCCGGCATATTTTTCAGGATTAAGAACGTCTCTGTCAAGATATACTGCGCAGCTCATACTAACGAGAGCAACTACACCACCGACGGAAATGTCTATTCCGCCGCAGATCATTACAAGGCTCATACCGCAGGCTGTAATGACAAGTGCCGAGTTTGTATTTAAGATATTAAAGAAGGTCTGTGGCTTTAAGAAGCCCTTACCCTGAAATACTATTGCTCCGATATACATTACGAAGAATACCACTATGGTAATTATAAGAAGCAGATTAGTATCACTTGTTTTACCAAACCATTTTTTAAACTTTTCCATTATGCCACCTCCTTCTTAGGGAACAGCTTTGCCCCAAGCTGAGACAGCTTCTTTCTTACTACAGGTGTACTGAGTACTACCAGAACTATTACGACTACTGCTTTATATGCTGACAGTGCGTCTGAGTTAACATTCATTTTGTAAAGCGTTGTTGTAAGGAACTGAATTACATATGCACCGAGGATTGATGCAGGCATACTGAATTTACCTCCTGAAAGTGCATTTCCGCCAAGAGCAACCGCAAGGATTGCATCCATCTCAATATCCTTAGCTATAACTGAGTAGTTAATGGTTGACAGACGGCTTACCTTGATAAGGCCCGCAACTGCTACACATATACCAAGAATCACAAATGAAAGGAACTTGATAAACTGTGGGTTGATACCATTCAGTCGTGATGAACTCTCATTGATACCTACTGACTGAGTATACAGACCCAGAGTAGTAAACTTCAGAACCAGCATAATTATGATGACACAAATTGCAGCTATAAATACAGGTGTGGGAATCGGGATTCCCGGAATAAATCCACCGTATACTCCAAATGACGGATCGCTGATGATCGGAAGCTCGTTATTGTTGATCCATGCAGCGATTGAACGTCCTGCCGTAAAGAGAATAAGCGTTGCGACCATCGGCTGTATCTTGAAGTACGCAACAAGTATTCCGTTAAATGCACCGAACAGCATAGCTACAACAACTGCCACAAGAAATGCGACTATTACCGGTGCCTGCATTGTGTCAGGTCTTGAATCGGTTCCGCAGAGAACTCTCAGGATAACACTTCCGGCAATAGCTATTGCCGCGCCTACACTGATGTCCTGTCCACCGGATGCTGCTGTTACTAGTGTCATTCCGATTGCAAGAATCGCAAGCTCTGAACCGTAATCAAGTATTGTGATCAGATATCCCGACAAAACAGGATTTCCGGAACTGTTGGTTCCAAGTGTAATCTTGAAAAATGACGGATCTGTAAAAAGATTAAAAAGCGCAAGGGCAACGATGGCAGCTATTGGTATAAGAAGCTGTTTGTTGAATACAAATTTTTTCTTATTCATTTTCGCTTTCACCTCCCTTATCTTCATGTCCCGCAATGGTCTTCATAATTCCGCTCTGGGTAAGATCATCACCCGTAAGTTCTCCTACTACCTTACGGTCTCTCATGACTACCAGCCTTGAGCAGGTACGCAGCATTTCATCCGTTTCCGATGAAATAAATGTTATGCTCATTCCCTCACTTGCCAGCTTAAGAACAAGCTTCTGAATATCTACCTTGGTTCCTACATCGATTCCGCGGGTAGGTTCATCAAGGATCAGATATTCGGGATGCATAAGAAGCCATCTGGCA
>CAMOCO010000027.1 GCA_946610715.1 uncultured Clostridia bacterium
GTTGCATATCTTACGTAGGTTACTACGGAACCTCCACGCTGTGCCATTCCGTGAACCTCTGAAAGTTTTACATCATATCCGGCTGTTTCTGCAAGTCCCCCAAGAATACGGCTTGTAAGAAGGGTTCCCTGACCGCCAACACCTACTATCATTATATTTGTAACTGCCATTTATTTATCCTCTCAAAATTAATATTAGTTTCACTCATGCAATCCCGTGGTCTCGGCTTGATGTCAATCCGTGCTTTTTCAAAGCACGTCTTGGAAGCCTTGCTTCGCAAGTCTTCGCGCCGCTTCGCGGTCGCACACCCTTTCGCTTCGCTCAAGGGCCACGGGGCCCTCACTCGTTTCACTCGTGCAATCCCGTGGTCTCAATCGCGCCGAAGGGGCATAGCTGCTGGCAGAGCCCGCAACCGTTGCACATTGTCTCATCTATTATGGAGAAGCCCGTCTCTTTATCCTTCTTGATTGCCGGACATCCGGGAACAAGACACTGTCCGCACTTCATACATTTCTCAGTATCCACATGGCACTTGCCTTTTGCCTTGTAGGTCTTAAGAAGTGCACATGGCGACTGTGAAATGATAACTGACAGCTCATCTCTTGCGACCTCTTCCTTTATTGTTTCTTCAAGCTTCTTCAGATCAAAGGCATCAACAACACGCACATTCTTAATTCCCATTCCTTCACACAGCTTTACGAGGTCAATGGCAAGTGTTGTCTCGCCATTCAGCATCTTTCCTGTTGCAGGATGATCCTGATGTCCCGTCATACCTGTTGTTGAATTATCAAGAATGATCACTGTTCCTGTTGCCTGGTTATATACCATGTTCATAAGTGAATTAACACCGGTATGAAGGAAGGTGGAATCTCCGATTACCGCAACCCAGTTCTTTATCCAGTCCTTACCCTTGCCCTTTTCCATACCATGAAGCATTGATATTGAACCACCCATACAGAGTGTTGTATCAACTACGGAAAGAGGTGCTGCAACACCAAGTGTATAGCAGCCTATATCTCCGCTGGCATGAATCTTCAATTTCTTAAGTACGCTGTATGTAGCTCTGTGAGGACATCCCGGACAAAGGATCGGAGGACGTACCGGAACATTTGCGGGTTCTGCAATATCCGGTGCTTCACCCAGAACCTTTTCTCTCAGCATATTTGCACTGTATTCACCGTTAAGAGGGAATATATCCTTGCCATGACACGGAATTCCCCATGAACGTACCTGTTCCTCTATTACAGGCTCAAGTTCTTCAAATATATAAAGCACATCTACCTTTGAAGCAAATTCTTCAATAAGCTTCTTTGGAAGCGGTGTTACCATTCCCAGCTTAAGTACACTGGCATCAGGAAATACTTCCTTTACGTACTGATACGGAATACCGCTGGTAACAAAGCCGATCTTCTTACCGTCAATAGCGGCATTACCATATGTCACTTTGTTTATATCCGCGAATTTATCTGTTGCACCATCTTCAGCCAGCTTTCTGTCTCTCTCAATAACAAACGTATGCCGAACCTTTGCATTTGCCGGAACCATAACATTTTTGCCGGGATCGCGAACATATTCCTTGTCTGCAACCTCTGTTCTGTCTTCAAGATTTACTACGCCCTGTGAATGTGCGATTCTTGTAGTGGTTCTGAGAATAACAGGTGTATCATATTCCTCTGAAATATCAAATGCCTTCTTTGTAAATACTCTCGCCTCTTCACTATCCGACGGTTCAAGTACCGGAACATGTGATGATATGGCAATACGGCGTGTATCCTGCTCATTCTGTGAGCTGTAAAGTCCCGGATCATCCGCAACAAGATATACAAGTCCGCCTTTGGCTCCGATATAGGATGCTGTATAAAGAGGGTCTGAAGCAACATTCAGTCCGACACATTTCATAGCACACATAGCTCTTACTCCCGCTATGGATGCACCCATTGCCACCTCTGCCGCAACCTTTTCATTTGGTGCCCACTCAGCATAAACGCCTTCGTACTTAACAAGATTTTCGCTCATTTCTGTACTCGGAGTTCCCGGATATGCCGATGATACCTTGACGCCGGCCTCCCATGCTCCTCTGGCAATAGCTTCATTACCCAACATAATTTTCGTTTCCAACTTCTGATTTCCTCCTAAATCTAATATAAATCCGCAAATTTTTCGTACCCCAGCCTCACTCTTACAATTCTGGTTCCCTGAACTCTTCTTCCTACATAGAAAATGAACTTAAGCCGGGAATTCCAACCGGGCGACTGTACGACTCCGTCCAAAACAGGCTTTGCGCTGATTACACTATATCCCGGATCCCAGCTTTCAATGGTGCTCACCGGATCATCGAGATAGAATTTTCTGACTCTGTATTCCTGTCCTATACGATTCATATATATTTTATTTGACATCATTTCAATGTGATTGTTTACTTCAAACAGAACATTACAACCTTGAAATCTTTCTGAAAGCCTTGCAAGGAACTGCCTTACTTCGTTTTTATTGAAATACCCCAATGTATTCCTGCAAACAAACAGGAGTCCTTTATCCTGTTCGCACACAATCTCATCAAACCATGTCAAATCATTAACCGAGATGTCGATTATCTTTTCACGCTCATTCGGTGATGTGTACATATTTCTCACAGCTATCCGCCCCGGGCTGTCGAGATTATACCACATAACCCTCCCATTATCTACTCTTTCAAACATTGTGTCAAGACTACATCCCAGATAAACCACCGTGCTTTCAGGATATTCCATCAAAAACAGTCTGACTGCCTCGTCAAAATCATGATATACGGAGGCTTCAACCAGATTACGGTACTCACTGCTCTTCTTGTACTTTTTGTACCATATTCTGTTTTTGGCCAGATACTTTGTGGCAATCTCATCCGTAAAAATCTCGGGATACTTCTTCGTCAGCTCTCCCCTTCTTTTTACCTCATACATATAATTATTTAATATCGTCTCCCTGGATCCGGTAAATAAATCCTTGAAGATTTTTCTTATATGTTTTGATTCGCTGTGTCCTCTGTTAAAGATAAAATCATGTTCCGCACCGGTATATTCAAAATAATACGGCTTTTTCCCTACATCATACAGATGCCGGCAGAATTCTCTGGCGTGGGTATTATAAATATCCTCTGTTCCCGAAACAACAAGAAAATCACCACTGATATAATTCAGTTTCTCATTCATCGGGCTGGTATAATCATGCCTGTCTCCCGAATCCTTTATCCAGTAATCTCTCAAAAATTGCAGAGTTCCTTCGGACAGCATATATTTTTTCAGCTTCACAGCCTTTTCCTTCATTTTATTCAGAATCTCTTCATCACTGAATTCTGAATCAAGAACCGGCGAAATAAGTGCTGTGAGTCCCGGTATATCTATTCCTTCCTGCCAGGCGATAAGATTAAGACTGAGTGCAAGGGATGCACCCACGCCGCTGCCCATGAGAATAACCTCATTCATATCAAAACCCGCTATAAATTCCTTGTATAACTCCGTCACACATTTGATCGCATTTTCACACGAATTTTCCGGAGTAAGAGGATACATAGGCACAAAAAACTCAGCTCCCACATCCTTCACAAGATCTATAATAAATCTCCATTCATTTATTCTCATGGGATAACAATATGAAGAATCATAGATATAGAATATTTTCCTCCCCGGAGCTTTCCCGATTTCGGAAATGTGGTAGCATATATCATTTCCCTTTTTCAGAGTCTCGACTTTTATATCATTTCCCAATTTTTCGGGATTTACTTCTCGGAGTACTTTTTTCTTGGCCGTCACGTATTTATATATATTCTCTTTTGTAGTATGCCTGTCTAATAAATTGATCAAAACAGCTCCCCCTGTTTTCTCATTATAGCTAAAAAACTGTGAACAGAAACTGTCCACAGTTCTTTCACGGTTTCGGCACCATCATTCAGCATTACAATGAAACACTCCCTGCTAATCCTGGAAGAAGTATCCAACTCCCCACTTCGTATGGATATATTCGGGATCGGCCGGATGTGCCTCTATTTTTTCTCTGAGACGTCTTACATGGACATCTACCGTACGGGCATCTCCCGGATATGTAGCTCCCCAGATTTCCTTAAGAAGCTCATCTCTTGAATAAACTTTGTTCGGATTGGAAATGAGAAGAAGTACAAGTTCAAATTCCTTTGCGGTAAGACTTACTTCCCTTCCGTTTATATATACCCTTCTGGAATCCGTCTCTATGCGGAGTCCCTTCTTCTCGATTACATTCTGCTTTGATTCCTTGGAATCATCATTCTTTGAATTTCTTCTGAGTCTTGCCTTAATCCTCGCTTTAACCTCAAGAATATTAAAGGGTTTTGTAATATAATCATCTGCACCATACTCAAGCCCGATGATCTTATCCATATCATCTCCCTTTGCCGTAAGCATGATAATCGGAACATCCGAAAATTCCCTGATTATCTGACAAACCTCAAGTCCTGTAAGCTTCGGAAGCATGATATCAAGAAGAATTATATCATATGCATCAGTTCTCGCCTTATCTACAGCCTCTTCTCCGTCATAGGCTGTATCTACTTCCATATCATCCTGCTCAAGGTAGGATTTGAGACCCTTCACAATGCTTTTTTCATCATCAACAATCAATACTTTTTTCAAGGTATTTTTCCTTTCATCCAGATATTAATAATCAAATCGTTATCTTATCTTTAAGCTTATTAAATGTTCCCTCTTTGATTCCGTTTACATTCATAAGCTCTTCTATTGAACCAAATGCCCCGTTCTTTTCACGATACTTGATAATGTCATCAGCCTTACCGCTTCCGATACCCGGAAGGGTCATAAGCTCATCCTTACCGGCGGTATTGATGTTTACCATACCATCAGCTTCGACTCCCGATTCCGTACCCAATTCCATAGTATCATCGTCTTCATAAGGAATATAAATTCTTTCTCCGTCCCTCACCTTTTCGGCAAGATTAACATAGCCTTTGACAGCTTCGGAGCTGTAACCTCCTGCCATCTTAAGTACATCATTCACTCTCGAACCGGATGGTACACTATATACGCCTTCATTTTCCACAGCTCCGCAGATATAGACACAATACAATTCAGACCCGGATTCCGTAACAGCTTCAGTCGGTGAAGGAACTCCTTCATCCATAGCTCCGGATGCCTCAGTACTGCTCTCATCCGTGGCTCTGACAACTCCCGTACCTTCCTCTTTATAAAGTGAACATGCAGAGCAATTCATCACAAAGATAAATAAAATAATAACATCAAAAATGAATTTTTTTCTCATATTAAATTATCAAGTGGACCGATACATTTATTTTATATAATTTAGGGGAATTTTACAACCTAAAACTACTCTTTATAACGGTTCCTTCATAATTGCGGTTCCTATACCTTTCTCGGTAAAGAACTCAAGGAGAAGACAATGTTCGAGCCTTCCGTCCAGAATATGCACTCTTGATACTCCGTTATTCATGGCATCAATACAGTTCTGGAGTTTTGGAAGCATTCCGCCTCCCACAACACCCTCATCTATAAGTGTCTGAGCCTCGGAAATGCTCATTTCGGATATCAATGTCTTTTTATCCGCAGGATCTGTAAATACACCTTCTATATCAGTGAGAAATGCCAGCTTCTCAGCCTCCAGCGCAGTAGCTACAGCACATGCACAGTCATCGGCATTTATATTATAATCATGTTCATCCTCAATTCCCATTCCGATAGGAGCAATAACCGGAATAAGGTCATTATCGATAAGTGTATCAAGCAGGAGTGCATTCGTTTCAACCACCTCTCCCACATAACCTATATCCTTGCCGCCTGCAGTCTTACGCTTACATTTAAGAAGTCCTGCATCCTTACCACTGATTCCCACAGCATTGAGTCCCACCTTGGACATAAGTCCCACAAGACTTTTATTTACATTATTAAGCACCATTTCAGCCACTTCGAGAACCGATTCATCAGTAACCCTGAGACCGTTTTCAAAACGGGTTTCCATTCCCAGTTTATCAATCCATTTACTGATTTCCTTGCCTCCGCCGTGTACAATGACCGGTTTGAATCCAACCAGCTTAAGAAGTGCCACATCCTGAATTACATGATACTTCAGATTCTCATCCAGCATGGCCGAACCGCCGTATTTTACAACTATCTTCTTGCCGTTAAACTTCTTTATATATGGCAAAGCCTCGATCAGAGTCTGAGCCTTCTCGATTATCTTATTCATATCTTCATTATGTATCATATTCTCTCCTCCCGAGTATGCTGCCTAAATAATAACACTTTATATCTTACGAACGATAGTCAGCATTTATTTTAACATAATCATAAGTCAAATCACAGCCCCACGCGGTCGCTTCGGCATTTCCGCTATGTATATCACAGATTGCGGTAATCTCATCAGGTTCCAGTATATTCAGAGCTTCTTCCTCGGAAAAATCCAGGAACAGCCCGTTTTCAACAAATTTCATGGAGCCGTTACTGCTGGTAACGGTGATATCTGTTTTATCCGGATCAAAATCAGCACCGGAATAACCCATTGCACAGAACAGTCTTCCGCAATTTGCGTCTTTTCCGAATATTGCAGCCTTGGTAAGATTTGAAGTGATAACAGCTTTTGCGAGCACAGCAGCAGTGTCATAGTCCGGTGCCCCCACCACATTTACGGTAAAGAGCCTGCTGGCTCCCTCGCCGTCCTTCGCGATATTTTTGGCAAGGAACTCTGCAACAGTATGCAGTGCTTCCCTGAAAGCATCCAGTGCCTCTCCGTCTCCGGTTATTTTTTCATTTCCGGCAAGGCCGTTTGCCATAAGAAGCACAGTGTCATTGGTTGAGGTATCTCCGTCAACGGAAACCATATTGAATGTAACATCAACAACCTCTCTCAAAGTTCTGATGGCAATATCATAATCTATTGATACATCTGTCATAATGTATCCGAGCATGGTACCCATATTGGGATGAATCATTCCCGAACCCTTGCACATGGCTCCCATGGTACACACTTTACCGTCAACTTCAAATTCCACCGCGATTTCCTTCGGTCTTGTATCCGTTGTCATAATGGCTACCGCAGCCTCATGAGCCTCATCTCTTTCATCCGAGAGAAGCGGTGCCATCATTTCAGCTCCCTTAAGAATCGTATCCATAGGAAGCTGCGGACCGATAACTCCCGTTGAACCTACCAATACATATTCTGAAGGTATCCCCAGGAGCTCTCCGACTTTTTCAGCTTCTCTTCTGCAATTTGCGAGTCCTTCCTCACCTGTGGCAGCATTCGCTACAGCAGTATTTACGATAACTGCCTGAGCCTGCTTTACATTATAGACTATATTACTGTCCCATTTAACCGGAGCAGCCTTTACAAGGTTCCTGGTGAAGGTGCCTGCCACAACTGCAGGTACATCACTTTTTATAAGCGCCATATCCTTCTTCTGACTGCCGGCTTTAAGCCCTGCCCTTACACTCGCCACTCTGTATCCTTTGGCAGCATTAACACCGCCATCTATTATCTTTGCCATATTTTCCTCCGCTTATTGCTACGGGATATATCCCGCAGTAATTCTATAATGATAATCCCTTTGCTTCATCACAGCCCATTACAATGTTCATACACTGGATTGCGGCTCCGGAAGCACCCTTGCCCAGATTATCAAAACGGCTTGCAACCACTATACGTTCATCATTTCCTGTAACAAATATCTCATATCCGTCCCAGCCGGACATAGCATCTGAAAACAATGCTCCGCCCGCATCTGTATCGGCTCCGAAAGGCATTACCCTTATGAACTTCTCATCCTTATAATAATCAGCCAGATAGTCTCTGATTTCTTCCGGCGTTTTCTTTTCATTAAGCATATCAGTATAAATCGGAACCTGTACCACCATACCGCTGTGATAATTTGTTGTAAGCGGACAGAATAACGGTTCTCTTGTAAGCCCTGTAATCTGCTTCATTTCCTTCAGATGCTTATGTTTCTGTCCCCACGCATACATTCTTGCGGAATCGTATTTCGCATCTCGTCCCTCTTCCTCATATTGTGCTATGAGCTTTTTACCGCCTCCGCTGTAACCTGAAACAGCAAATACCGATACCGGATAATCCTTCGGAAGTATATTTCCCTTAACAAGCGGAAATGCAAGACCTATAAAACCGGATGCATAGCATCCCGGAACAGCAATGCGCTTTCCTTTTGCTATAGCCTCTCTATGGTCCTTGGACAGTTCCGGAAAACCATATGCCCATCCGGGAACCGTTCTGTGCGCCGTAGACGTATCAAGAATTACCGTATCCGGATTGTCACATAACTCTACCGCCTCTATGGCAGCCGCATCCGGAAGGCATAAAAATGTAATATCCGATGCATTTATAAACTTTTTAATCTCTTCAGGATCTTTACGCTTATCGCTGTCAATTCTGAGGAGCTCAATATCATCTCTAACCTGAAAACGCTCAAAAATTCGGAGTCCCGTAGTCCCTTCGCTGCCATCGATAAATACTTTCTTCATTTAAAATTCCTCCTTTAAGCGCTTTCTTCTTAAACCCTCTAACTGTTATAGCCTATATTAAGCCATTCCGCAAGCTTTTTTATTGCTGCCGCTCTTGTATCAAAATATTTCCTTCATAAAAAAGCCACCGCAAAAGCGGTGGCTTAATAATCTGTCTTACTTACCAGAATATATGATTTCCAATCTGAATATAATCGCCAAGTGATGATGTATCAACATTCCATGTAGGTCTGAAATACATACATCCTCCTACATTATTGCTTCCTGCAAGTGCATCCTGTGCAGCCTGAAGACACGAGGATGAACCTCCTGTTGAAAGAGCATTTGTAAATGCGCTTGTCTGACAACCGGTAAACTGATATGGAGCATATATTACATCAGATAATGTGCTTCCCCAGTAACCGTTATTGAGTCTGTTAATGATGACGCTCGCAACGGCAAGCTGTCCTTCATAGCTCTCTCCGCCAGCTTCTGCGTATACAATTGCAGCCAGAAGATATGTATCACTGGATGTCTGAACTTCAGCCTCAGTTGTCTCTTCTTCAGTAACTTCCTCAGTTACCTCTTCCGTAACCTCCTCTGTTGTTTCAGTTTCAGCTTCAGTTACGGTTTCTTCGGTTGTTGCTTCTTCAGCTGTTTCAGTTGAAGCCTCTTCTTTATCTGTATCCTGAGATTCGGTCTTCTCAGCCTTTGCTGTTTCTTCTTTCTTGTCTTCCTCAGCACCTGCCTCAGCCTCTTTCGGCTCAGCTTCAGCCGGCTTCACACCTGTAAACTCATCAATTACCGCATCCATATTTTCAGCGGCATCCGGAGCCTGTGCTTCTCTGAATCCTTCCTCTATATCAACAAAGATAGCAGATACATAAGCATCTCTTCCGTTTACAAGTTCAAGTTCTGTCCAATCATACTGATCGACCTTGGTTACAATAAATGTATCATTCTTCTTTGCCTTGAAGATAACATCCGCATTCTCAGCAGCCTTATCTCTTACGCTCAGCTCATCAACTTTGACAGTTGCTATCTCAACAACGGCATCCTCAGCTATCTTTGCGGCATCATCATTTGTTACGATTGCCTCACTTCTTACATATCCTTCGATACCGCCTGATGAAATCCTGGTCCAGCTGTCATCAGCCGAAATAACATCACCGCTTGAATATTCGGGAAGTATTCCGATTACTTCCGAATCACCTTCAGCTGTTTTATGAATCTTAACTCCGTCTCCGGTTGCAATGAACTTGCCTTCCATATCAATCTTGCTATTTGTAAGATTATTCTTGTCACCTACCGCAAGATCAAATGCTTCCTCATCAGCTAAATGCTCACGTAATGTATTGATAGAATTACTGTCAATCACTGCTGTATCCTCAGCCGTGATGGTATAATCTAAAGATATCTCTTCTTCTGTTTCATTTGTAACAGCAGATGCTACGGATGCTCCCGCAATCTCCTGTCTCTTCTCTGCATCAGCAAAACTCTTAACAGTAAATACTCCGCCGGCCACAAGAGAACCAGCCATAAGAAGTCCCAATGCATTTCTTACCATATATCTGGTAGAAAAAATATACCTTTTTGAAAATGTCTTCGCCTTGTTCAATTTTAATTCTGTACGACGCTTCATAATCTCCTGCCATCCAACCTGCCCATGCAGATTTACATAAAATGTTACAATTTTGTTACGAACACATATTATCACTTTGTAACATTTCTGTCAAGATTTTTAAAATAATTTAACAAAGTGTCGTTTTTATGGGATTTTTTGTAATATTCTTTGGTTTATTTGTAATAATTTTGATCACTCGGATTTTTCTGCAAAATACGTATCAATTCCGTCAGCAATGGAATTGGCAATGGACTTTTGATAATCCGGATTGGCAAGTGCCTGGTCATCATATTGATTGGAAAGAAATCCAACATTTATAACCGTTGCCGGCATCCTGCAATAATTAAGAGAAGTAAGATCATCTGTTTCATATATACCGAGCCTGGATGCAGATGTATCTTCCGAAATGCTTTTTAATATTTCATAACATAATTTATAGTTATTTTCATAATTGCCCCCCACTGCGGAATTCGTTGAGGTGGCAATAAACCCGATTACTCCCATTGTTGTTGGATCGGACACAGCGCCCGCTTCTATCTTTATATATACTTCAGCCTCATTTGCATTTGCCATATTGGCTCTTCTGGCATTACTGAGATCCACTCCGCTTGAATCTCTTGATACATAAACAGTATATCCCCTTTCCACAAGGACAGATTTTAATGCATTTGATACATCAAGCGTCACATCATGCTCATATCTTCCGGTGCTCACGCCAACTGCAGAAGGAGCCATCTTAGCCTTCATTCCCGAACCGTCTTCCGACTGCTCAGGATCTATATCGGGACTGATGGGCTCAAGATTCTCATCCTCTGTCAACTGCTTCGCCGGATCGATAAAAACCACATGTGTTTCCTTATTAGCATCAGTACTGGTTGCCCAGCTGATATCCGTCTCTACCACATATGAAGATTTTACATAATAATTGCCGCCGTTAAGCATGACTCTTACCCATCCATCCTTAACGCCGGTTCTTGTAAGGTCTACACCTTTATTTATAGTCACATAAACAGAGGCCTTTTCATCCGGTGCGGTAAAAAGGTCTGTATTATCCTGCGTGGTCTGTACATATCCCTTTACGGGAGAAAAGCCTTCCGCATCCATAAGAAGCTCTTCATCGGAAGTGCTTCCTTCTGTTATGGGTTCTACAACCTGCTTCTCACCGCAGCCCGAAATCGACAGTACAAAACAAATACATATTAATATTGAAATAAGCTTTTTTCTGATCATCATTTAAATAAAGCTCCAAGTGCTCCAAAAAGCCCGGCACTGGCAAGTCCCATGATAACGCCTGCCAGAACCACTCCACATACTACCGCAACTACACTTTTCTTGAAATCCAGATCCAGAATGCTGGCTGCCAATGTCCCGGTCCAGGCTCCTGTTCCCGGAAGCGGAATCCCCACAAAGAGGAAAAGCGCCCAGTATAGACCTTTCCCGGCTTTACTCTGAAGCTTCCGGCCACCTTTTTCACCCTTTTCGAGACAAAAGCTAAAGAATTTTCCTATTATCTTCTTGTCTTTGCCCCATTCCAGAGTCTTTCTCGCAAAGAAGAAAATGAGAGGCACGGGAATCATATTTCCCAATATACAGGTCGCATAAAGCGGCAGAAGCGGAAGCGGACCGCCCATTGCCGGACTGAGTCCGTAAGGAACCGCCAGCCTCAGCTCAACAAGCGGAACCATAGATATAAGAAATACTATAATAAACTTTTTCATATTATCCCAACCTTTCGGTGATTAATTCTATCAGACCTAATAACTGCTTTCAAGATGCATATTGATATATTTAAACAGCGTATCACCGTAAATATTCCTGTACATGTTCTTTCTCATTCGCTTTGGTTTGTTGGTGATTATACTGTCCACATCCAGCATCATCATTTTTTCCAGTGTTTTATCATCATCGATGGTCCATGCATAAACCTTTTTTCCTTTATCATGTATATTTCTTACCACTTCATTTGTTATATAAGTATATTTTATACTGAAGGCATCGGCATATTTAAGATTATAGAACTCTCCGATGGCGATGGACATAACATAAACCGTTTCTATTCTTTCATCCTGTTTTTTAACTGTCTTTATTGCGGCATAGGTCTGGGAGGTTACAACACATCTGTCATAGAGGTCATATTCCTTAACTATTTCCGCCACCTTTTCCGGCAGATCGGTATCCGTCTTTGCGGTCTTTATCTCAATATTCATATCCGCTCTGCCGTCAATCAGCTCGATAGCCTGTCTGAGAGTTGGAATCTTCTCATCCGGATACTTATCACCCAGCCCCGCATCAACATTATATTCCAGCAGTTCCTCATAAGTAAGCTTTCCAACCTTCTTATTTACTCCACAGACTCTCTTCAGATTCTCATCATGCATTACCACGATTTCGCCGTCGCTGGTCTGTCTCACATCCAGTTCGATCACATCCGCTCCGTCTTCAACAGCTTTTTCAAAAGCGGCCAGAGTATTTTCGGGTGCCTTACCTGATGAACCTCTGTGCGCCGTTATAGTAACCTTATTCATATGATCCGCATTAAGGGAAATGACATTTGTCTGAATCAGGACGTAAAATGTGGTATCCAGAATGACTGCTACAGCCAGCAGCCCGGCCACAATACGGAAATGCTTCCTGATACGTTTCCGTCTATCCGTTTCCACATAATCATCTATACTCGTTTCTCCCGAATCATCAGGTACTTTATTATAGTAGGAATTGCATATAAAGCTGTATAGAAGCGGAACCCCCACCGTCATAAACACTATGAAGAGTACCGCATTAAGGCTTTCAAATATAAAGCCGGCCAGAAATCCGGCCACCTTTATATTAAGAAGAAAATCAAGCAACGGACCCGTAAGCAGATAATGAAGTCCATATACAAAGCCCAATATGAAAAATGTAATAAATAAGAGTCCCGGTACAGTATAGATGGGTGCCGACTTTATCAGTCTGTAAGATTCCTTAAATGCTTCCTTAAATCTGCATTTTCTGATAACAAATATATGTAATGCATAAACAAATATATAATTGAATACGGCAAAAATGAGATAACTTACCAATACCAGAAGTGCGGTCTTTATATTTGCCGAAATCAGATGAGCCACGTATCCGGGAAGACTTACATTTATCAGAGCCATACCCAGCACAACAACTCCCATAATGGGGATATAACAAAGTAAATATAAGAACATGAGAAAATTATGGGGAGCAAATAATCTTACAGAATGCCTCACTGATAATCCCATCATCCTGACTATTCCTATTTTCCTGGTGTGATTTGCCCAGTCATAGTTAAGGCTGAGACCTGCAACATTTATCAGTATGGCAAATGCGAAAAATGTCAGCATCACAATAAGACCCAGCCATGTAGTGGGCATCTTGAAAAACTGTGCTACATTTTCTCTGCTGAGATATTTTATTCCCGCCAGCTTTATCATTGAATTAAGTAAAAAATAAAATACGGGAACCACTATTGCAGAAAAAGTAACAAGCAGGATTATCTCAAATACGATAATCCTGCCAAGATTAAATCTGAATAATTTTAGACTGTCCTTAATATTTTTCATGATTCTCTGTTAATTATTAATCACAGCCATAGTGAAGCATCTCCAAAGGAAAAGAATCTGTATCTCTCCCTTACCGCCTCATTATAAGCGCGAAGAACTCCTTCTCTGTTATAAAATGCCGATACAAGCATGATAAGCGTGGATTCGGGAAGATGGAAATTTGTGATCAGCGCATCAACCACCCTGAATCTGTATCCGGGATAAATGAAAATATCCGTCCATCCGCTCATCGCCCTGACCACAGGAGTATCAGAAGTCTGCTCTAACCCCGCCCCGGCTCTTTCTATCTCAAGCCGCGTTGCCACTGTTTCAAGTGTACGGGTACTTGTGGTTCCCACTGATATCACTCTTCCGCCGCATCTCTTTGTTTCATTTATAACACCTGCGGCTTCCTCTGACAACTCAAAATATTCACTGTGCATATGATGTTCTTCGATTTTATCTACTTTAACAGGTCTGAAGGTACCGAGACCTACATGAAGCGTCAGTCTTGCTATTTTTATACCCCGGGCTTCTATATCCTTCAGCATTTCTTCTGTGAAGTGCAGTCCCGCTGTGGGAGCAGCTGCACTTCCTTCATGCTTTGCATATACCGTCTGATATCTGTTCCTATCCCGGAGTTTATGTGTAATGTAAGGCGGAAGGGGCATTTCTCCCAGCTTATCCAGTATTTCCTCCCAGATTCCGTTAAAAGTAAATCTTATTATCCTGTTACCGTCCTCCACGGTATCCAGGACTTCAGCCGTAAGGATAGCTTCACCTGTAGTCTCATCCTTTCCGAATTCAACCACTGCACCGGGCTTCATTTTCTTACCCGGCTTTACGAGGCATTCCCATATTCGGGAATTCTTTCCCTCAGCTGCGCTTTTTTCGTATTTTTCACCGGCATCTTTTAGGAGAAGCACCTCAACAGCCGCCCCTGTATCCTTCTTGGTTCCCAGAAGCCTTGCAGGTATAACCTTGGTATCATTGATAACAAGGCAGTCTCCTTCTTTCAGATAGTCCATCAGGTCCTTAAAATGTTTATGTTCTATCCTTCCCGAATCGCGATGAACCACCATCATTCTGGAATCACTTCTTTTCTCCAATGGATCCTGTGCGATCAGCTCCTCGGGAAGCTCATAATAAAAATCATGTAAGTCCATAATCTACGCCCTTATTTCAATACCCTTTTCTTTAAGTGCCATAAGAATACTGTCTACCGCTGCACTTACCTCTTCACCTGTAAGATTTCTGTCCGTAGCCCTGAATGAAAGCGCATATGCCACGCTCTTCTTTCCTTCTGCTATGTTCTCACCCTCATAAACATCGAAGAGATCACATTTTTCAAGATTATCTCCGGCATTTGCACGGATGATCTTCTCGATATCACCGACGTAAATATTCTTGTCACAGAGGAGTGCAAGATCTCTTGTGGAAGCCGGATACTTGGCTATCTCAACATATTTGATATCGAAATCGGACAGCTCTGTGATCTTATCCATATCGATATCTGCAATATATGTATCGCCCTTAATACCGTAATTTTCTGCTACAACCGGATGAAGCTGTCCAAGGTAGCCTATAACCTCCCTGCTCTTCTTTGTAACTATTCTTGCCTGCCTCAGTGTATGAAGGTATGGATATTCTTCATGTGAATAGTATTCTGTCGAAATAAACTCAGCTTTATCGGATATATTCAGCTTCTCAAGAAGCTCCTCGATAACACCCTTCATAACAAAGAAATCACCTTCACCATACATTCCTATGGTAAGCCTCTGTGATTCCGTAAGCGGAAGATCATTTTCACGTCCTGCCTCGGAAGGCTTAACCGGCCATGTTTCATCCGGAAGATATACTGTTCCCAGCTCATAGAGACGGACATTTTTATTTCTCCTTCCCGAATTTGTTCCGAGAGATGTAAGAAGTCCGTTAAGTATAGTGGTTCTCATGCATTTAAAATCCTCACCCAGAGGATTGATGATCTCAATTGCATTTCTTACAGGGCTTCCTTCGGGAATAAGGAGCTTATCAAATACCTTGCGGCTCTCGAAGCTGTAGGTCATACCCTGTGAAAAACCATTTCCCTCCACTATGGCTCTTGCAATCCGGTTAATTGTTTCCTTATATGAAATGCCTCCAATTCCTCCGTTGGTTGTAGGAACGGTTGAAGGTATCTTGTCATATCCGTGAATACGCGCAATCTCCTCAGCAAGGTCTGCCATGCAGTGAAGATCCTGTCTGAAGGTCGGAACAGTAAGAAGGTTTGAAGCCTTATCGTAAGTAAGTCCAAGTCTTCCAAAGATATCCAGCTGCTCATCCACTGAAATCTCAAGACCCAGAAGGCTGTTCATCTTCTCCGGTTCAAAAGGAAGCGTCCATGGTTTTACCGGTGAAGGATATACATCAACCATACCTTCAAGAACTTCACCGCAGCCCAGCTCCTGAATAAGCTGAACAGCTCTTGTTATGGCCAGCTCTGCAAGATTCGGATCGAGACCCTTGTTGAACTTTGCGGAGGACTCTGTCGAAATGCCGTGACGTCTTTCTGATTTACGGATATTATTGCCTTCGAAGCATGCTGATTCAAAGAGAATATAAGGAAGTTCCTTTGTCTCAAGCGGAATCATGGAATTCTTTCCACCCTTGATACCGGCAAGCGCAACAGGCTTTACGTTGTCACAGATCATAAGTGTATCTGTGTCGAGACTGATTTCCTCATCATGAAGGGTAGTAAATTTCTCGTCCTCTTCGCCACGTCTTACAACTATCTTTCCACCTTCAAGGGTTGAAAGATCAAACGCATGCATAGGCTGTCCCAGCTCTTCCATAACATAATTGGTTATATCTACTATATTATTGATTGCATTAATTCCTCTGCTGCGGAGTCTCTGCTGAAGCCAGAGTGGTGAAGGACCTATCTTTACATTTCTTACAACGCGGCCGATGTACCTCTTGCAGAGCTCGGGTGCCTTAATCTCGACAGCGATCTTATCAGAGGATTTCTCATCCTTTACCTCTCCTGCCTGAACAGCTGATAACATTTTGGCAAGATCATATTTACCCTCAGGGTCAAATGTAACTCCGTAGGTTGCTGCTGCTTCTCTGGCCATACCAAGTACCGAAAAACAGTCAACACGATTTGACGTAATCTCATATTCGATATTTGCATCATTAAGTCCAAGCTTTACAGTAGCATCATCCCCGGGCTTAAGATCCATAAGTGCGATTTCTTCATCAGTAAAGAGATATACTCCATCCTTATCTCCCGGATAAAGATTTCCGTCAGCTCCTATTTCTTCAATGGCACACATCATACCTGCCGAAGGAACCCCTCTGAGCTTACCCTTCTTGATCTTTCCTTCCTTAGGTGTCAGATCCTCTCCTGTATGAACATTGAATACCGCTGTACCGCCGTCAAGTACGGTAGGAGTATATATAGGCTTATCCGCTCCGTTTTCTCCGAACTTATACGGATTAAGCTTTATAATATTCGGTGCGCCGGTAACGATCTGAACGATTCCGTTATCATCCTGTCCCGCATCAACCGAATTTCCCACATTCACCTGACATACCACAAGTCTGTCAGCATCAGGATGAGAAGCAACCTCCATAACCTGTCCGATGACAACACGTGATAGTCTTGCTCCTGTCGGTTTCTTAAAATACTTGGTGACTCTCTCCACATGAGAACCCGAAAGTGTTATTCTGTCGGCAAACTCGTCCACGGCCTTGTCCAGACCCTCATACTCCAGAATATCTTTTCCTGTTTCATCTCTGTCATATTCCGGAAACGGAAGATCCGGAACTATATTTTTCAACCACATAACCGGTGTATCCATAATCAATCTCCTTT
>CAMOCO010000028.1 GCA_946610715.1 uncultured Clostridia bacterium
TCTCCGGAAACCCACTGTTTATGCAGGTTCCGGAGATTTTGTGTTTTACTCATATTCCACAGTTGCAGGTGGCTTTGGTGTATAGTCGAACAATACTCTGTTGATTCCCGGTACTTCTGTGATGATACGGTTTACCAGGTGGTCGATAAGTTCATCAGACAGGTGCTCAACTGTAACTTCCATAACGTCTGTGGTATTGATGGCACGGATGATGCATGGCCAGTCAAATGTACGCTTTCCGTCCTTTACTCCCGTTGATTTGAAATCAGGTACTACTGTAAAGTACTGCCATACCTTTCCTTCAAGTCCGTTCTTTGCAAATTCTTCACGAAGTATCGCGTCGGATTCACGTACTGCTTCAAGCCTGTCACGGGTGATTGCTCCCGGACATCTTACACCAAGTCCCGGTCCCGGGAACGGCTGACGATATACCATATTGTCAGGAAGACCAAGAGCTTTACCTACTACACGAACCTCGTCTTTAAATAGAATTCTTACAGGTTCCACAAGTTCAAAGTTCATATCCTCAGGGAGGCCGCCGGCATTATGATGTGCCTTTATTCCTGCCTCACTCTCAAGAATATCCGGCCAGATTGTTCCCTGAGCCAGAAATTCTATTCCGTCCTGCTTACGGGCTTCTTCTGCGAATACCTCTATAAACTCTCCACCGATTATCTTTCTCTTTTCTTCGGGATCGGTTATTCCTGCCAGCTTGTCCAGGAAACGGTCTGTCGCATCAACATATATCAGATTTGCATTCATCTCATCTCTGAATACTTTGATTACCTGCTCAGGCTCGCCCTTTCGTAAAAGTCCGTGATTAACATGAACACATACCAGCTGCTTTCCTACTGCCTTTATAAGAAGTGCTGCAACAACTGATGAATCCACACCACCCGAAAGTGCAAGAAGTACCTTCTTATCTCCGATCTGAGCCTTCATAGCCGCAATCTGCTCGTCAATGAATGCCTGTGCCAGCTCCGGCGTTGTTATACGCTCCATGTCTGTTGGTCTTACGTCTGCCATTTTTTATCCTCCTAATACTTTTCTTTTTACCAAAGAGACATTCCCTATGGTGATCTCTTAAAAGAAAAACGGACTGCTAAGTCCGCTTTTCCGTTTTTCTTACATTTACCATTTGTGCATCAATGTTTGCTCTAATGGCTGCCAGATACTCTTTACGCAGAGCCTGCTGCTCAGCCTTTTCCATTTCAGTAAGTCCTGTTTTCTTTGACTTATGGTAGAGCTCATTTATTCTTCTGATTTTTACTTCATTCATAATCATGAGACCTTCCTACAGGAATTAATTACAATCCTCTGTATGAATTTCCTTCTTTTCGTTTCCATCAACCTTTTCACGGCTGTCGCATTTTGCGATTGCTGCATCGATCATCTCTATGAATCTGTCGATATTACCAACTTCCATTGATGATAATGCTGCTTTGAATTTGTCATATACAGGCTTGTCGGCTGTATATCCTCTCTCCTTTACATATCCCTTTGCAAGCGTTACCATACCACGCTCTCTGATCTTATGGATATCAATAAGATAAATGAAGTAATCAACTATCTCGCTGTTATCCTCAAAGAATCCTGCAAGTGAATCAATCTCTCCTGTAAGAATAACTACATAATCATTCTCTTCAGGTGAAGAGTTCTTTATTACTTCCACAAGCTTAGCCGGTGTAACAAGACCTGCATTTTCAATGATCAGACATCCGCCTTTAAGATCCTTAAGCTTTTCAAGTCCGATCTTATTAAGCTGTCTTGCCTTAATCTTTGCAATCTTCTCCGATTTAACAAGTCCCATTGAATAGAAACTTCTTGCAAAATCTTCGCCGACTTTAACTGTTCCAAAACCATTTCGTCCAAGAACAACAATATTCTTAGGCATATCTGAATGCTTAACAATAGAATTAATGGCTACGATGACATCGTCACCGGTAGTCGAAAGTTTTTCATATTTTTTAAGATAAGTAGCTTCTGCGGGAAGTGTTCCAAGCGGAACGGTTTCACCGGTTACAGGATCGGTAACGGTCTTTCCGGTGGTATCCTCCATCTGTCTTCTTGCTGCTCTCTGCTCGGCTTTCTTTTCTTCTGCCTCTCTCTTTGCAGCACGTTCAGCTCTCTTTCGAACCTCTTCTTCATATTTTTTCTGAGCTTCAGCCTGCTCTCTGGCCATCTGGGCTGCGACTCTCTTTTCTGTCTCAGCTCTGTCTTTTGCTGCCTTTTTCCTTGCAGCTGCATCATCTTCTCTGGCCTTCTTGGCTTTTGCTTCAGCCTGTTCTCTGGCTTTCTTCTCAGCATCAATTTCTTTCTTTTTAGGCTTTTCCTGTTTTGTCTCCTCAGGAACAGGAGCAGGTTCCATCTCCTGCGGAATTTCTTCAAAACTTACCGGTTCTTCTTCTTTATTGTCATCAACTACCTGCACGGTATTGGTAGGCTTTGGTTCCCCTCTGAAACTCCTCTTGATACTCTCAAGTAACTTTTTAATTGCATCATAAGCATTCTTAAATGGTTTCATATGTACAACCTCCTCGTAAACAGAATGTTATCACGTTATATAAAAATATTCCATATCTTTTTAGTAAAAATACATGAATTTCAGCATATTATATAATTTTAACTCTATTTATTGTACAGAGATGGCATGTATTTGAAGCTTCCGTGCATCTCATCAAAATTCGGATCGTCGGTAACCCTTTTAATTGTCTGAGCGGCGACATTTGCTGCATGACCTCCGAGTCTGTCATACGCATTCAGGATATCCAGAAGCATAACACCTGCTTCTATACTGCATTTACCGTTTTGCAGTCTTTCGATATGACCTGCCTTTACATTTTCCTTCTGCTCATCAATTACGGCTGTCATGACTTCAATTCGCGAAGCTACAACAACATCATCATCCCTGAAAGAGTTAAATGTATATTCCAGACATTGATCCACAGATCCTTCCAGTGCCCTCATATCCTCTCTGACCTGATCAGAGAAAACTACATTATTTTCCGTTCGTTCTCTGGCAAGATAAGCGATATTTATTGCATAATCCCCCATACGTTCAATATCACTTATTGAATTCAGAAGCTGACCTACTACATTTACTTCATTTGTTTTCAGCTTTTTCTTATCTATCCTTATGATATAATGCGATAATACCGTCTCACATTTATCAATAAAATCTTCATTCTTATCCAGTTCCGAAAATGCATTCTCATCATATTCCCAGATCAGACCATTTGCAATATGGTAATTTTCAATTACCTTTTCAAACATGGTAATGACCATTTCTCTGGACTTTTTAAGTGCAAATGAAGGCATTTCCAAAAATCTGTCATCCAATACACGAAACTCTGAGGTTTCCTCATCATCGTCCTTATCCCGGACAATTACTCCCGTCAGCTTGGCTATCAAATCAGTGAAAGGAAGGATTATCAAGCTCGGTATAAGATTAAACAGCAAGTGAACATTTGCGATATTACCTCTGTTTACTACTTTGTCAAAACCGGATATTCCCACAGAATAGTATATTGAATAAATGACCACCGTTAACACTATACTGCTTATTATATTAAACAGCAAATAGCTGACTGCGGTTCTCTTAGCCTTCTTATTTGCTCCCAATCCACCGAGAATAACTGTAAAGCACTTACCGATATTCTGTCCTATAAGGAAGGGAACTGCCGTAGCATAAGTCAGTCCGCCGGTTACAGAAAGGGACTGAAGAATTCCGACTGCCGCACTGGAACTCTGAATTACCGCTGTAAGACCTATACCTACCATGATACCAATAAATGGATTACTGAAAGATGTAAAAAGCTTTTTAAACTCCGGGCTTTCCTTCAGTGGTTCAAATACCTTTTCCATCGTTGTCATTCCAAAGAACAGGATTCCTAGTCCGATCAGAAGTTCCGACAGATCTTTTGTTTTTTTCTTCTTTCCGAGGAGATTCATCGCTGCGCCTGTAGCAATAAGAATCGGCGCAAAAGATGATGGTTTAAGAAGTTTTAATATAAGGTTTCCTGAACCCAGATCTCCCAACCGGAGTATCTGCGCCGTTACGGTACTTCCCACATTTGCTCCCAGAACTACAGGAATTGACTGAACAAGCTTCATAATTCCCGCATTTACAAATCCGATCAGCATCATTGTAGTAGCCGAAGAGCTTTGTATGATTCCGGTAACAAGAACACCGAGACCCCATCCTTTTATAATTCCTATAAATTTCTGTTTACTGGATGTAAGCTTTTCTAGAATATTTTGCATTCCGGAACCGGCAAGTTTTTTAAGAGCTGCTCCCATCATATTCATACCATATAAGAAGAGCCCTACTCCTCCGAAAAGCTGGATAATTCCAATTATGTCCATATTATTCTCCAAACACTTTTTATTGTTTACTATTCTTCACTGTTTTTCATTTTTAGTAACTCAATAACTGCAAAAGGAATTGTCAGAAATACTGTTAAAACATCCGCAACACTCTGTGTCATCTGAACACCTTTTAGACCCAGATACATAGGCAGATAGATTATAAGCGGTATAAAAAATATTCCGTTCCTTGCAGATGCTGTTATTGAAGCTTTGAAGCCTTTTCCGATGGATTGCAGCAGCATATTTGTCATTACGATAATACCGCTGAGCGGAAGTACTGCAGACTGGTATCTAAGAGCCACTGTCCCGACTCTGATAACATTTGCATCATTTCTGAAAAATGCGATTACTTCCGGTGCAAATGTAAAGCAGAGTGTACCGACCAGGATCAAAAATACTGTTCCCCATCTTACACAAAACCAATATCCTTCTCTTACCCGCTTCTTCAGATTTGCTCCGTAATTGAAAGAACACATTGGCTGGAAGCCCTGGCCGAATCCGATAAGTGCCGCCGAAAGAAGCAGCATAACTCTTGTTACAATTGACATTCCTGCAATGGCAGCCTCTCCGCCGTATTCTCCGGCAGCTCTGTTCATCAAAATCGAAGCCGCTGCTGCCAGACCCTGCCTTAGGAGAGAAGGCATACCTCCGTTTAATACCTGGACAATATAATATGTATTGATTCGAACATTACTTATTCCGAGCCTTATATTTTCTCCTTTGGTACTTCCTATGAGAAGAATAAAAAAGCTCATAATCTGACCGCCTACCGTAGCAATGGCGGCTCCCCTTATTCCCATTCCAAGTATAAGTATCATAAGCGGATCCAGAAAAATATTAATAATCGCACCTGAAATAAGTCCGATCATTGCATATACGGCACTGCCCTGAAATCTCAACTGATTGTTTATTACGAACTGACACATCATAAATGGTGCGCCGATAAGTATTATTCTGGCATATTCTATTGTCATCACATAGGTTTCGGCCGAAACCTCACCTGATGCGAAAAAATGAACAATTTTATCAATATACAGATTTCCCACTGTGGCAATGATAATTCCGGTGATCATTGCCAGTGCAAATCCGGTGGACGCCATTTCAGATGCCTCTTTTTTCTTTCCCGCTCCAAGCATCCTTGAAAGGAAATTTCCCGATCCGTGTCCGAATAGAAAACCCACGGCCTGAATGATTGCCATAATTGGAAATACTATTCCCACCGCAGCTGTTGCACCGGTGGCATTTTCGGGAATACGTCCGACGAAATATGTGTCTGCCGAGTTATACAGTCCCGTTACCAGCATGCTTATTATAGTCGGAATTGCGAGCTGCACTATAAGCTTAGGTACAGGAGTCTTTGTCAGATAGTCGAATTTATTCTTTTTTTGATTAAACATTTTGTTAATCCCGAATCAGTTATTTTATTCTTCAGTATTTTTATTCTTCAGTATTTTTATCATTCTGTATAACGATGTCTTCCCGATAATTATTAACATACTCTGCCGCTTCCAGCAGATTTCCGGCTTTATAGGAAATAATCTTCAGAAGTTCATCTTCCGGTTCTGTCATATCGGGAACCATTATAACCTTACAGCCCGCATTATAAGCTGATTTCACTCCGTTTGGCGCATCTTCCACAGCAAATGTTTCCTCCGGTTCTGCACCTATTTTCTCACATGCATATAAATATACATCCGGAGCAGGTTTACCTTTATTAACCGACCTGGCACTTATAATCTCATCAAAAAATGAGATAAGCCCGGCTCTTTTCAAATACTTTTCCGTTAAGTCAAGCTTTGTGGCTGTTGCAACAGCAAGGATGATACCGCTGTTCTTTAATAAAGTCAGTGCTTCAGTCACATATGGCTTTAATGGAATATTCATCACTTCCATTACCGGATCCATTAGCTTCTTCCGGTAGGACCTGATCTCATCATATGCTGAAGCGGAACCCGTAAGCTCCTTCGCAAGCTCCACAGCATAGCTGTGACCAAGACTTCTGAACAAAAGGAACTGCTCGGGAGTGATATCATACCCCAGTTCTTTAGCCGCTTTATTCCAGTATTTCTGATATATTTTCTCCGTATCCAGAAGGGTTCCGTCCATATCAAATATCACTGCTTTCATATTATGAACCTTTCTTCCAAATCCTGTTTTTGTTATATACAATTATCATCTTTTATTTTTTATAAGTCTGTTGTACTATTAATCTATCCGATAAAAATGATAAGGAGCCTGTCTAATGAATGAATTTATGAAAGCTGCAGATATTCTTGCCGCTGATAATCTAATAACCAACTGCGGCGGTCCCTTCGGTGCCGTTGTAGTTAAAGACGGAAATATAGTTGGCAGAGGATCTAACCATGTTCTGGAAAATAACGATCCTACCGCTCATGCCGAAGTAATGGCCATCCGTGATGCCTGTAAAAACTTAAATACATACGATCTCAGCGGATGTGAACTATATACATCATGTTATCCTTGTCCTATGTGTCTGTCTGCCATCATCTGGTCAAATATTAAAACAGTTTATTACGGAAATACCAAGGAAGACGCTGCTGCCATAGGCTTCCGTGATGATTTTATTTACAAATACCTGGATAAGCTTTCCACAGGTAAAGCTGATGATACTCTGACTCTTATTTCAACAGACAGAGATTTAACAATTAAAACATTTAATAAATTTGCAAAGAAAGAGGACAAGACCATCTACTAAGCCAAATCCGTTTTAATTACTCCAGCCCTATATCCACGGCCACCAGCGTATCTGCAAAGAAATACCACCTGGAACCGCATTTATATACATATCTGGTGATGAAACCTGTATTCTGCTTAGAAACCTCTGCACCTTCAATATTCATTACCATACTGAAGGTAACCTGATAAAGCTTGGAAGCTTTCATTTTAAATCCGTAAATTCTGCTAACGCTTTCATTAAATGCATTTACGACATCATCACCCATTTTTTCTTTCTTGATTATCTTAAGGTCGGAGAAGGATGCCTCTGTCTGAAATGACATGGCATTCGTAACTATATCGTCCAGACTGACATCCTGTCCTCCGGGCTTATAATTTTTCTGCCATTTATTTGTATAACAGATGGAAATATATTTTCCATTATCCCTTTTTCCGACTGCATCATAATATTTTGTTATAGCCATCCTTATAGTCGGAGCCCCGTCCCAGATGATTATAATAAATATTATTCCTGCTACTGCTGCAAATGCAATCAGCGTCAGAATCAGCTCTTTCATTTTTCTGTTCATGCGCCGTTTATGCTTTGCCATTACTGTCTCCTTAACTGCTTTATCTAAACAGACTTTGCCTTACTGAGCTTTTAAAAAATCTTCCACTGCACTTTCATAGAGATTATTACCTTCACTGTCTATAATGACAATAACCGGTAAATTCTCCACATACAGCTTTCTTATAGCTTCCGTCCCCAGATCTTCATATGCTATTATCTCGGAGCTCTTGATGCATTTCGAAAGAAGTGCTCCGGCTCCTCCTACTGCTGCCATATATACTGCGCCGTTTTCTACTATTGATTTTATTACTTCCGGACTTCTCTTTCCTTTTCCAATCATTCCGCTGAGACCTCTGCCAAGCAGCTCCGGAGTATATTTGTCCATACGACTTGAAGTGGTAGGACCTGCTGAACCGATTACCGTCCCGGGTCTCGCCGGTGTAGGACCGAGATAATATATAAAATTACCTGATATATCAAAGGGAAGCCTTTCACCTCGTTCCAATGTTTCATGCATTCTCTTATGAGCTGCATCTCTTGCTGTATAAATAGTACCTGTGAGATACAGATAATCTCCTGAACGAAGGGAACGAATCTCTTCCTCTGCTGCCGGGATACTAATATGTTTATCCATGGTTGTTACTTCCTTTTTGCTTCAATCTGAATAATTTCAGGCGAATCCTGTTTCGAAATATTTTCAAACTCTATAATATTACCGTCTTATGTCTATCCACATGACAGCACATATTTACAGCCACAGGCATTCCCGCAATATGCGTCGGATAAGTCTCGATATTTACTGCAAGGGCTGTGGTACTTCCACCCAGACCTGCAGGCCCTATTCCCAGACTATTTATACTGTCAAGAAGTTCCCTCTCAAGATCTGCGTAATATGGTTTTATATTATGACTTCCGGGCTCTCTTGTAAGTGCTTTTTTTGACAGCTCTGCCGCAAGCTCAAAATCACCTCCGATGCCCACACCTACCACAAATGGCGGGCAGGCATTTGGTCCTGCTTCCTTTACGGTACTTATTACTGCATTTTTTATACCTTCAACTCCATCTGCCGGTTTAAGCATATAAAGCTTACTCATATTTTCACTTCCAAAGCCCTTGGGAGTTATGGTTATTTCCAATTTATCACCCAGTACAATATCATAATGTATGATGGCCGGTGTATTATCTCCTGTATTTATTCTTTCCAGGGGATCGCTTACAACAGATTTTCTCAGATATCCTTCTGTATAACCGCGCCTTACACCTTCATTAATAGCATCTGTAAGGCTGCCGTTTATATGCACATCCTGACCGACTCTGACAAAGAATACAGCCATTCCGGTATCCTGACATATTGGAATTTTATCTTCCTCTGCAATATTCATATTTTCAATCAGCTGACCTATTATTTTTTGTCCCAAAGGATTTTTTTCCGATTCTGCGGCTTTCTTAATACAGCCCTCCATTTCTTCGGAAAGCTTAAGATTTGCCTCAATACATATACCGGATACAGCTTCAATTATGGTTTCCGCATTTATTTCTCGCATTTACTCTCTCCCGGATTTTATATCAGTTCTGCAAAATTGCATTTATAAGAAGAAATCATCTTTTTCTCTCTTTAATGTTCCTCTTTTGCTCTTAATAAAATTACTGATTTTTACCGCAACAAGAAATACAAAGAGTATTACAATAATTACAATAAGCCAATATGCAATTCCGAGTAAAAGCTGCTCAATCTCCGATGTTTTGGACATTTCACCGATCTTTTCTATTATCGATCCCATTATTTTTCCTCACTGCTGTTATCTTGTGCTTTACTTTCTGATTCTTCGTTATCTGTATCATCCGCAATTTCATCAATATCATCGCTGACTGTATCTTTATCAGTCTGTCTGACCTTTGCGATACTTGCAACCTGTACATCACCGCTGAGATTAATGAGTTTAACACCTGATGTGATTCTGCCATATTGTGATATTTCGGCACACCTTAGCTGGATGATTATTCCGCCGGTTGTGATCATCATAATCTCATGATCATCATTTACTGCCTTAACTCCAACGATATTTCCGGTCTTTTCCGTTATCTTATAACACTTAAGACCCATACCGCCACGCTTCTGACACTTGAAATCTTTAATAGGTGTTCTCTTACCCATTCCTTTTTCGGAAACTATAAGCAGATCCTCACCCTGTGTATTCATCTGCATTCCGACTATCTCATCGCCTTCGTCCAGATTCATTCCGATTACACCCATAGAAGCCCTTCCGGTACTTCTGACATCAGTATCCTTAAATCTGATGCACATACCGTTTTTAGTTACAAGGAAAATGTCTCTTGTATTATCGGTAGTTTTTACTTCTATCAATTCATCGTCTTCACGAAGATTGATTCCTATTAATCCGTTTTTCCTGATATTAATATAATCATTTTCAGGAGTCTTCTTAACCAGACCCTTCTTGGTACACATGATCAGATATTTGTTATCTGAAAATTGTCTTATAGGAATGATGGCAGATACCTTCTCTCCGCCTTCCAGCTGAAGAAGATTTACTATTGCCGTACCTCTTGCGGTTCTGCCGGCCTCAGGTATCTGATAAGTTCTAAGCTTATATACACGTCCTCTGTTGGTAAAGAAAAGTATATAATTAAGGGTCGTTGTCATGAGGAGATCCTCGATATAATCATCCTCTATTGTCTGCATTCCCTTAATACCTTTACCTCCACGTCCCTGGGCATGGAAATTATCCACAGTCATTCTCTTAATATATCCCAGATGAGTCATGGCTATTACAACCTGCTCATCATTAATAAGATCATCCTCTGTGAAATCTCCGACATCTATTCCTATCTTTGTTCTTCTGTCATCACCGTATTTATCGGCAATAACCGAAATCTCATCTCTTATTACTGTAAGAAGCTTATTCTTATCTGCAAGAATAGCCTTTAATTCTGCTATTGTTTCCTGAAGAGCTTTATACTCTGCTTCCAGTTTTTCTCTTTCGAGACCTGTCAGAGCACGAAGTCTCATATCAACAATAGCCTTTGCCTGAATCTCTGTAAGTCCGAATCTTTCAATAAGTGAATTAACGGCAGCTGCTACATTTTCCGAACCCCTGATAATCTTAATTACTTCATCTATGTTATCTATGGCAATTAAGAGACCTTCTAAAATATGTGCTCGCTCTTCTGCTTTACCAAGATCATATTTTGTTCTTCTTGTAACAACATTTTCCTGATGTCTGATATAATATTTCAGCATATCAAGAATATTCAGAACCTTAGGCTCATTGTTAACAAGCGCAAGCATATTTACGCCGAAAGTATCTTCAAGCTGTGTATGCTTGTAAAGATTATTAAGTAAAAGATTTGCGTTTACATCTGCACGGAGCTCAATGACAATGCGCATTCCTTCACGGGAAGATTCATCACGGAGATCTGTGATTCCGTCAACTCTTTTATTTTTAACCAGTTCTGCTATTTTTTGGATAAGAAGTGCTTTATTCACATAGTAAGGAAGTTCTGTTACAACTATCCTCTGCTTACCCTTAGCCATAGGCTCAATGTTGGATATTGCACGAACTCTTATCTTTCCGCGACCTGTTCTATAGGCTTCTTCAATTCCCCGACGTCCCAGAATCTCGGCACCTGTAGGAAAATCAGGTCCCTTTATTATTTCCATAACTTCGTCAATTGAAGTATCCCTGGATTCGTCAACACGGTTGTTAATTATTTTTACTACGGCACCTATAACCTCCCGAAGATTATGAGGAGGAATATTGGTTGCCATACCAACAGCGATACCTGATGTACCGTTTACAAGAAGGTTCGGATACCTGCTCGGAAGAACCACCGGCTCTTTTTCCGTCTCATCAAAGTTTGGTATAAAATCAACCGTATCTTTACCTATATCTGCAAGCATTTCCATGGATATTTTAGAAAGTCTTGCCTCTGTATATCGCATGGCAGCTGCACCGTCACCATCCATGGAACCGAAGTTACCGTGTCCGTCAACAAGCGGATATCTGGTATTCCATTCCTGTGCCAGTTTAACCAATGCATCATATATAGATGAATCACCGTGCGGATGGTATTTACCCATTGTATCACCGACGATACGGGCACATTTTCTATGTGGCTTATCGGGGCCGTTATTCAACTCGATCATTGAATACATGATTCTTCTCTGAACAGGCTTAAGACCATCTCTTACATCAGGAAGTGCACGTGACGCTATAACTGACATGGCATAATCTATATAGGAATTTTCCATTGTTTTCTTAAGATCGACTTCCTTCACGTCATTGCGTGGTCTGTCAAAAATCTTATCGTCATCCATTATATCTACCTCTGAATATTATTAATTATTCTCTCGTCTTATTTAAGAAATTACTTTAAATATCAAGATTCTTTACAAACTTTGCATTTTCTTCGATAAATTTCTTACGGGGTTCAACATTATCACCCATAAGAATATTAAAGGTAACATCGACTTCTGATTCATCTTCACCATCTATTGCAACCTTAAGAAGAATTCTTTTCTCGGGATCCATTGTTGTATCCCAGAGCTGATCCGCATCCATTTCTCCGAGTCCCTTGTAACGCTGAACCTTGTTATTCTGATCACGTCCTACCTCTTCGATTATTGATGCAAGCTCCTCATCACTGTAGGCATACCAGAATTTTTTATTTTTCTCCAACCTGTAAAGTGGCGGTTGTGCAAGGTATACATGTCCCTGTCTTATAAGCTCCGGCATAAATCTGTAGAAGAACGTTAACAGAAGTGTAGCTATATGTGCACCATCAACGTCGGCATCTGTCATAATAATTATCTTATCATAGCGAAGCTTATTTATATCAAAATTCTCATGAATACCGGTTCCAAAGGCTGTTATCATTGCCTGGATTTCCTTATTCTCAAGAATATGATCTATACGTGCCTTCTCGACATTAAGTATTTTTCCTCTTAGAGGAAGTATAGCCTGAGTTGCTCTGTTTCGTGCCGTCTTAGCCGAACCGCCGGCGGAATCTCCCTCAACTATATATATCTCACAATTTTTCGGATTTTTATCGGAACAATCCGCGAGTTTTCCGGGTAATGACATACCTTCCGTGAGATTATTCTTTCTTGCCACATCCCTTGCTTTTCTGGCAGCTATACGTGCTCTCTGAGCGGTAACAGCCTTATCTACTATAGCTCTTGCAACAGATGGATTCTGTTCCAAAAAGTATACCAGCTGTTCATTCATTATTGACTCCACTGCTGTACGGGCAGGAGCATTTCCCAGCTTCTGCTTGGTCTGTCCTTCAAACTGTGGGTCGGCAATCTTTATACTTATAATTGCAGTAAGACCTTCTCTAAGATCTTCACCCGAAAGGTTATCATCCTTATCCTTCAGAATCTTCATATTTCTGGCATAATCATTGAATACCTTGGTAATTGCGGATCTGAATCCTGTAAGATGCATACCTCCTTCAGGAGTAATAATATTATTAACGAAGCTGCTGACAGTCTCATTGTAAGAATTATTATGCTGAAGAGCCACTTCCACATAAATATCATCCTTTGTACCTTCACAATATATAACTTCGTTATAAATCGGTGTCTTATGCTTATTGAGGTACTTAACGAATTCCTTGATTCCTCCCTCATAATGGAAGGTTTCAGTCTTCGGCTCCCAGGACTCTTTTCTCTCTGAGAACTCTTCATCAGTCTCATCCTCACCCTGAACAGGAAGACGAAGATCTGTAATAGATATTTTTAGACCTTTTGTAAGAAATGCTGTCTCTCTGAGCCTTACTCTGAGAGTATTGTAATCATAAATTGTATCATCAAAGATAGTTCCGTCAGGTTTAAATGTTACCTTTGTACCGGTCTTATCTGTTTTTCCTATTTCCTTGAGGTCATAACAAATATTTCCTCTTTCATAACGTTGTTTATATATTTTTCCCTCTCTGGATACTTCTACTTCAAGCCATTCTGAAAGGGCATTTACAACAGAAGAACCTACACCGTGGAGACCACCTGATACTTTATATCCTCCTCCACCGAATTTGCCTCCTGCATGAAGTACGGTAAATACGACTTCTACAGCAGGTCTTCCTGCTTTTTTCTGTATTCCTACAGGAATACCTCTTCCGTTATCGATTACTGTTATAGAATTATCTTTATTGATAAATACCTGAATTTCCGTACAAAATCCCGCAAGTGCTTCATCTACCGAATTATCAACAATCTCATACACAAGATGATGAAGACCCCTTGAAGATGTACTTCCTATGTACATACCGGGTCTTTTACGTACTGCTTCGAGACCTTCAAGAATCTGTATTTGTTCAGCACCATAATTATTTTGCTCCATTACGGACCTCCCTTGCCACTCCATTTTCTATTCTGTATATTTTATCTATGCTTATTCTTTCTCTGATAAAATCATCATATCCCGTACAGGTTATAACTGTCTGAATACCTTTTATTGTTTCAAGTAAGGCATTTCTTCTGGTACTGTCCAGTTCTGACATTACATCATCAAGAAGAAGCACAGGTGTATCATTTATTATTTTTTTAACCAGCTCTATTTCCGCAAGCTTTAGAGAAAGTGCAGCTGTTCTCTGCTGACCCTGAGATCCGAAAAGCCTGACATCCTTATCATTTATGATAATTCCAAAATCATCTCTCTGGGGACCGCTGAGAGTTGAACCGTTTTTTATATCTGCCTCCCTCTTTTGAAGAAGTACATTACTGAAATCCTCTATTTCAACATTCGGTTCATATTTTAAATCTATTTTTTCTTTTCCTGATGTAAGCTTATTATGAATATCTTTTATGATATCATTAAGCATGGAAATAAAATTATTTCTCTCTCTAATCACCGCTGTTCCGTAGTTAACCAGTTGATCATCCCATATATCAAGCGTTTCTTTGAGAGAAGGATTATAATAAATCTGTCTGATAAGATTATTTCTCTGCTCCAGAACTTTATTATAATTTTGAAGATTATTATAATATATTCTGCTGAGCTGACAGATTTCCATATCAATAAATCTTCTTCTCTCACCGGGTCCGTTCTTTACAATCGACAGATCCTCCGGTGAAAAGAATATCATATTTATCATTCCGAAAAGCTCGGTAGATTTTTTTATTGATATACCGTCTATAGCCACTCCCTTTGATCCGTTTTTTCTAAGGTGCATATCAACTCTGTGACCCACATCTCTTTTTTTCATATTTACTCTGATGTGTGCCTCTTCATTTTCAAACTTAATTATATCCTTATCCTTAGATCCTCTATGGGATTTTGTTGTGGCTGCTATAAACAGAGCTTCGAGAATATTTGTTTTTCCCTGTGCATTATTTCCATACAGAATATTAATTCCATCACTGAAACTTATGTCCAGTTCTTCATAATTTCTGTAATTTTTTAAAGCAAGAGAATCAACGTACATTTACATCCTCACCTTTGTATGAAAAAGTATCCCCCGGATAAAGCTTTTTGCCTCTTCTGGTATCTGTTTCACCATTTACGGTTACTTCACCATTCTGGATAACTTCCTTTGCTTCTACTCCCGAAGACACCAGCCCTGCCAGCTTCATAGCCTGACCGAGTTTTATGAATTCATCACTTATTTTTATGCTTTTCATTTAATATCCTTTTATTAATAATTATTTTCATACATCCTGTATTTATAATTAATAAGCATCAACATTTATATTTATAGGCAGTACTATATAAGTAAATGTACCTTCATCATTCTTGATGATACAAGGACTCTTTGAATCCTTCATGTAAATATTTACTTTATCATCATCAATAACACTGAGAGCATCCATTATAAAACTTGGATTGAAACCTATAATTATTTCATTTCCCTCTTTCTCAATATCAATATAATCATTAAATGATCCCTTATTTGTATCAATTCTTATATACATGATGTCATTATTGTTGATCTTTACGATTATAGGTTTTCTGTCGGATTCCTGAATGAGAAGACTTGCTCTGCTTATACATCCCATAAGTTCCTGACGATTTGCTTTAACCATAATTGAATGATCCATTGAAAGCATATGAGTTATCTTGAAATACTCACCTTCAATAAGTCTTGATACAACTCTTGTTTCCTCAAACTCAAACAGCATATTTGAATCGGTAAAATAAATATTTACATCTTTGTCGGCACCGCCGTTTATTATTCTTGTAATATCTTTAAGTGTTTTTCCCGGAACGATGGCATCTATATCTGAATTATTTCCTTTAAGCTCCATATTTCTCATAGAAATACGGCTTCCGTCAAGTGCTGTAACAGTTAGTACATTATCCTTAACTTCAAAATGCTCACCTGTCATCATTCTTGAATTCTCATTGTCTGAAACGGAAAAAATAGTCTGTCTTACTATATCCCTAAGTCCGAGTTGTGAAATGGTAATACTTTTTTCTTTTTCAACAACCGGAAATTCAGGAAAGTCTGTTCCATCCCAATAAGATACGGAGAATTCTGTCTTCTCACATTTAATTTCCATCTTATAATCATTATTTGTGATAATATCAACTTCACTGTCATTCAGATTTCTTACTATATCAAAGAAAAGCTTGGCATTTATTGCTGCTGCTCCTTCTTCTATTATGATTCCGTCAGTATATGTTTCTATTCCGAGTGTAAGATTATTTGATGTAAGTTTGATTCGTCCGTTCTTTGCTTCAACAAATATACATTCAAGTATAGGTTTTGTAGTTTTAACAGCTACAGCTTTCGAAACTATATTTATAGCTGCCAGTAAGTTTGATTTTCTTATTTTTAGATTCATTTGATAGTTCCTTTCCGCTTATCATATATATTAATATTTATATCTATATTTAGTAGTTATAGTAATAGGCGTTGTTGATTTGTTGAAATAACATTTAAATGCCGATTAAATAAGTAAATAATTATGTTATTAACTCTGTTAAATCAGGGTAAATGTAATTTTAATTATGTTGATAATAAAAATAATCGGAATATAAATCTAAGGTAAAAAATTATGAAAAAATAATAATAAACAAATTATCTACTTTTGTTCGGGGTTTATTTTGTTGATAATTATCTGGATGGTGTTACTAAAATTTTCATCCTTTTTCATTTTTTCTTCTATTCTTTTAATTCCGTTATATACGGTTGCATGATCCTTTCCGCCAACAACCTCTCCTATTGCCTGAAGACTCTTATCGGTAAGGTCACGACCAAGATACATAACAATCTGTCTGGCTAATGCTATATCCTTACTTCTCTTTGAAGAAGTTATATCTTTAATGGAAACATTCATATGCTCGGCAACTGTATTGAGGATAAGCTCCGGAGTGATGGTTACATTTACATCTTTCGAAATAAGATCTTTTAAAGTTTCTTTTGCAAGATCCACTGTTACCTTTTCATTACTGAGCTTTGAATAAACGCTGATTTTATTTAGAGCACCTTCAAGCTCTCTTACATTTGAAACAATATTTTCAGCAATGTACTGAAGAACTTCATCAGGAATATTGAGCTTATTTGAATCAGCCTTATTCTTAAGAATGGCCATTCTTGTTTCATAATCGGGAGCATGAATATCAATGGGAACTCCCCATTCAAAACGGGATCTCAGTCTTTCATCCAGCTGCTTTATCTCTCTCGGAGGACGATCTGATGAAATAATAATCTGTTTTTTAGCCTCATAGAGAAAATTAAAAGTATTAAAGAATTCTTCCTGAGTTCTTTCCTTTCCTATTATATATTGTATGTCGTCTATTATAAGAATATCGACCTGTCTGTATTTTGATCTGAATTCA
>CAMOCO010000029.1 GCA_946610715.1 uncultured Clostridia bacterium
CGGATATGAAGCTCCCGATCCAGTATGCTCTTACATATCCCGAGAGAAGATATATGCCGGGTGAAAAACTTGATTTTACAAAGATGAGCGGCATTTCTCTTGCTATTCCCGACAGAGAGACATTTAAGGGACTGGATTTCGCGTATAATGCAAGTGACATAGGCGGAAGCATGCCGACTGTACTCAATGCCGCAAATGAGTATGCTGTTGCAAGATTTCTTTCAGGAAGATGCAGATTCCTTGATATATATGATTATATCGAATATGCCATGTCGGAGCATAAGGATAAAGTTATTTCCGATCCGTCACTGGAGGATATTCTTGAAACAGAAAAATGGACAGATGAAATATTAAAAGAGCATTTCGGAGTCTGATAAAGGAGTTTTAGTATTATGTTAGGTGGAGTATTAAAAATCCTTGTAATTATAATAATGTTCGGAATCATTGTATTCGTACATGAATTCGGACATTTTATATTTGCAAAGATGAACAAGATTAAAGTAAATGAGTTTGCCATCGGTATGGGCCCTGCAATTATTAAGTGGGGTAAGAAGGAAACCCAGTATTCCTTCAGATGTCTGCCCATCGGAGGATATTGCCTGATGGAAGGAGAGAGCGAAGAGTCAGAGGACGAAGGGGCTTTCGGCAACAAGTCCATTCCCGCCAGACTTTCGGTTCTTTTTGCCGGACCGTTTTTCAATTTCATATTGGCATTTCTTTTATCTATCATTATCTGTCATGAATATGCCATTGACCCGCCTGTGCTGTCCAAGATTGTGCCGCAGAGTGCGGCCGAGGAGGCAGGCCTGAAGGAAGGCGATGAGATTATAAGCCTTAACGGGGAGAGGGTAATGACCTTCAGAGAGATCAGTATCTTCAGAATGGTAAATGATCCAGCAGAGCCTATCAATGTTGTATATATGAGAGACGGCGAAAAACATGAGACCACCGTTAATTTGAAATATGATGCGGAAACAGAATCATATATGTTTGGAGTCTACAGTATGGGACGAGAGGCGAAGAACTTCGGTGAAGAGCTGAAGTATTCGCTGATTGAAGTGAGATTTCAGATTAAGTCAACCTTTAAATCTTTGAAAATGCTGTTTACCGGCAAGGCTTCCGCAAAGGATCTTATGGGACCTGTCGGAATAGGACACATGATGAGTGACGTCATAGATGAAGCGGCTGCCCAGTCGGCACCGGAAAATGTATTTAAGAACGTACTTCTGAATATCATAAATATCATGATCCTTATCAGTGCAAATCTGGGAGTGATGAACCTGCTTCCTATACCTGCCCTGGACGGCGGAAGGATATTATTTATTTTGGCGGAAGCGGTAACCGGTAAGAAAGTACCGAAGGAAAAAGAAGCACTGGTGAACGGAATCGGATTTGTGCTTCTGATGCTGCTTATGGTATTTGTATTTTTCAACGACATCAGTAAGCTGTTTTCATAATAAAATCTGCTTCATAGGGTAAAATCTGTTTTAATGGTTAAAAACGGAGGAATAAGATATGGCATACAGAGATAATACTAAGGTTATAGATATCGGCGGAGTAAAGATCGGCGGAGGTAATCCCATCGCTATTCAATCCATGACCAATACTCCTACAGCTGATGTAGATGCGACGGTTGCCCAGATCCTCAGTCTTGAAGAGGCGGGCTGTGACATTGTAAGATGCACTGCCAATACCGAAGACGCAGCCGCTGCCATCGGAAAGATTAAAGAGAGGGTGCATATCCCTGTTGTGGCAGATATTCATTTTCAATACAAGCTTGCGATCAGTGCAATAGAGCACGGTGCGGATAAGATAAGGATCAATCCCGGAAATATAGGTTCAGAGGAGAATCTGGCTGCCGTGGTAAAGGCGGCAAAAGAAAGAAATGTACCTATCAGAGTGGGAGTCAATTCCGGATCCCTTGAGAGAGAACTGCTCATGAAATACGGCGGAGTAACTGCTGAAGGAATCGTGGAAAGTGCTCTTGACAAGGTTAGAAGGATAGAGGCTCTGGATTATGAAAATATAGTTATCAGCATTAAGTCCTCCAACGTTCTTATGAGCATTAAGACTCATGAAATGATAAGTGAAGCTGTAAATTATCCTCTTCATGTGGGAATTACCGAGGCAGGTACACTGTGGAGCGGAAATATCAAATCTTCAATCGGTATCGGAATAATCCTGAATGAAGGTATAGGGGATACCATCAGAGTTTCCCTTACGGATGATCCGGTGGAGGAGGTAAAGACAGCAAAGCTTATTCTTAAGACTCTGAGACTTCGGGACGGAGGAATAGAGCTTGTTTCGTGCCCTACCTGTGGAAGAACTAAGATTAATATGATCGAGCTTGCGGGAAGTGTGGAAAAACTTATTGCCGAATATCCGAAGCTTAACATTAAAGTGGCAGTAATGGGCTGCGCAGTTAACGGACCGGGAGAAGCAAGAGAAGCTGACCTTGGGGTTGCCGGCGGTGAAGGAGAAGGATTGATATTTAAGAAGGGTGAGATACTGAGAAAGGTTCCTCAGGAGATGCTTCTTTCAGAGCTTAAGAAGGAGCTTGATAACTGGGGAAGCTGATCTGCTTATAAAAAGGGAGTTATTATAATTGAGCGAAAAAAGATTTCTGGAAGTTTTTCAAAGAATACAACTGAATAAGAAAACCGAAGAATATTTTTCGGATGTTATGGTCACGGGTGTTGAATATTGGAAAAACGCCCGTGTACTTCATATAAATATAGAATCAGGTCACCTTATATCAAAGGTGCTTCTTGAGGAAGCAGAGAGAGCTATAGCGAAACTTTGTTTTGAAAAAGAAGATGAGCAGCTTGTGGAGATACATGAGAGATACCTCCTTTCCTCGCAATATAATACTGAGAATCTTATGCATATCTACTGGGATTCTTTATTATACGACCTGAATAAAACCAGCAGTGTCAATGCACAGCTGATCAAGAATTCGGAATATACCGTGGAAAATAACATGATCAATTTTAAAATATCCGCCGGTATGCTTGCCACGGAGAGGCTTATCGAGATCAGAAGATTCATTGAGGATATATTCCTTAAAAGATTCGGCATGGCAGTTGTTGTAAATATTCAGCTGGTAAGCAGGGAAGATAAGGATA
The DNA here is from genome assembly GCA_946610715.1 of uncultured Clostridia bacterium. Lineage (GTDB taxonomy): Bacteria > Bacillota > Clostridia > Lachnospirales > Lachnospiraceae > Eubacterium_Q. The sequence goes on from CAMOCO010000029.1 coordinate 3,126, forward strand.
GTGACAGCCCGCTGAAAAAAATCAATGCCGACGGTACAGGAAAGATTTCCGATGCAGACGAAAATGATAATAAAGATGATTCTGCAGATGATTATTATGCAGCTATGGCTGAAAATGAGATTGAAGAAAATGAATCGAGAATGCTCGGGGACTTCGATATGGATGCAAATGCGGTTTATATTGACTCATCCATGATCGGCGAAATGTCCGAGGGTTACGGCAACGGTGCAGCAAGCGGCAGGCGCAGGAGAAATGCAGCCACTCAGGAGAAGAAAGATTATAAAGCCAATTTTGAAAAATTCAGAAAAAGCAAAAGGGATGATCCTGAATGCTTTTACGGTAAGAATGTAGAAGGTGAAGTAGTTGATATCGGCTCTATAAGTAATGACTATTCAGGCGAGGTAGTTATCAGAGGCCAGATATTTTCCGTTGAAGAAAAAGATATAAAGAACGGTGAAAAGTATGTTATTACAGCAGGTATAACCGACTTTACGGATTCCATCAATTTCAAGCTTTTTGTAAATGCGGCTGATAAGGCTGAACTGCTGGATGATATCTGCAAAGGAACATTTGTTAAGGTTAAAGGAAGATTCGGTTTTGATCCCTACAGCAATGAATGTACTATCCAGAATGTTAACGGCGTGAAGGCAATTCCGGACTTCAGAAATTCAAGGAAGGATGAGGCTGAAGAAAAGAGAGTAGAGCTTCATCTCCATACCAATTTCAGTGATCTGGACGCGATAACGGATGTGGGTGCCGCTATTAACAGAGCCGTAAAATGGGGTCATAAGGCTATGGCCATTACAGATCATGGAGTGGTTCAGGCATTTCCGGTTGCAAATCATGTAAAGATACCGGATGATTTTAAAATAATTTACGGACTCGAAGGCTATTTCGTAGATGACAGAAAGGGACTTGTTACAAACGGTCACGGTGAGTCACTGGATACGGAATATGTAGTATTCGATATAGAGACAACAGGTCTCAGCTTTAAGTTCTGCAAGATAATTGAAATCGGTGCCGTGAGACTGGACAGGGAAGGTAAGGAGATCGGAAGATTTTCCGAATTTGTAAATCCCGAGGTTCCCATACCATATAACATCGAAAAGCTTACATCCATAAATGATAACATGGTGAAGGATGCGGATACCATAGATAAGGTGCTGCCCAGATTCTTTGAATTTGCGAGGGACGCTATACTTGTTGCGCATAATGCTACATTTGATACAACCTTTATCAGGACATTTGCAGAGCGTCTGGGTATGACATATGATTTCACGTCTCTGGACACTATGACTTTGGCACATGTATTTCTGCCGGAACTCGGAAGATATACCCTGGACAGGTTGTGCAGCTTTTTTAAGGTAAAAAACCAGCATCACCACAGAGCCTGCGATGACGCGGATGTAACAGCGAAGATTTTTCTTGAACTGATGAAGATGGTAAGACAGGCCGGCGCGGAAAATGTTGACGACCTCAACAGAATCGGTGAGAGTTCACCGGATACGATCCGTAAGGCAAAGTCTTATCATGGAATAATTCTGGTTAAGAATGAAACAGGAAGAGTGAATCTTTACAGACTTGTAAGTGATGCACACATTAAATATTTTAACAGAAGACCACGTATCCCCATGTCAGAGATTGAGAAGTACAGAGAAGGACTGATCATAGGATCTGCCTGTTCATCGGGACAGCTCTATAGTGCCATACTGGACGGCGCATCGGATGAAGAACTGGGAAGACTGGTTAATTTCTTTGATTATCTGGAGATTCAGCCTGTCGGTAACAATAAGTATCTTATCGATAATCCGAAGGAGGACAGAATTAACTCTGTAGAGGATTTACGTAATATCAACAGGCAGATAATCGAGCTGGGTGAAAAATATGATAAGCCGGTTGTGGCAACGGGAGATGTACATTTCCTTGATCCGGAGGATGCTATTTACAGAACAATAATTCAGGAGGGCTCTGTTCCGGGAGGCGGCTCAGATAAAAAGAAAAGTGATGCGGAGCTTGCCGAAATAGAAAAAAGGCACCGTGAGTTTATAGCTGAAGACGGTTCAAAACTTACGCCGGTTCAGGTTGAAATGAAAAAACAGCCGCCGCTCTATTTTAAGACAACAGAGGAAATGCTGGAGGAGTTTGAATATCTTGGGTCCGAGAAGGCAAAAGAGGTTGTTATCACCAATACCAACATGATTGCCGATATGATTGATAAAATATCTCCTGTAAGGCCGGATAAATGTCCGCCTGTAATAGAAAACTCCGACAAGATATTGCGTGAAATATGTGAGAACAGAGCTCACGAGATTTACGGTCCTGAACTTCCGGATATAGTAAGAGACAGACTCGACAGAGAGCTGGATTCCATTATCGGTAACGGCTATTCGGTAATGTATGTTATCGCACAGAAGCTGGTCTGGAAATCAAATGATGACGGATATCTGGTAGGTTCAAGAGGTTCCGTGGGTTCTTCATTTGCGGCCACCATGGCAGGAATTACCGAGGTTAATCCTCTGCCGCCGCATTATATATGTCCTCATTGCTATTATACGGAATTCGATTCCGAGAGAGTTAATAAATATGCTGATGCGGGTACATCGGGATGCGATATGCCTGATGCCGACTGTCCGAAGTGCGGCACAAGGATGATCAAGGAAGGACATGATATTCCTTTCGAAACCTTCCTTGGATTTAATGGTGATAAGGAGCCTGATATCGATCTTAATTTCTCAGGTGAATACCAGCCGAATGCGCATGCCTATATCGAAGAAATATTCGGAAAGGAGCATGCCTTCAGAGCGGGAACCATCGGTACACTTGCTGAAAAAACCTGTATAGGTTATGCACTCAGATATTGCGAAAACAGAAATATCAAATTGAGGGAGGCGGAGCTGACAAGACTTGCCAAAGGCTGTGAAGGAGTTAAGAGAACCACGGGACAGCACCCCGGCGGAATGATAGTATCACCTGCCAATGAAGAGATTTACAGTTTTACGCCGATACAGCATCCGGCAAATGATATGACAACAGATACTGTAACTACTCATTTTGAATACCACAGTATAGATCACAACCTTCTTAAGTTTGATATACTGGGACACGACGATCCCACCATGATAAGGCGTCTGGAGGATCTGACGGGGATTAAGGCTACTACGGTACCCCTGGATGATAAGAAGGTAATGTCGCTTTTTCATGGGACGGAGGCATTGGGAATAACCCCTGAGCAGATAGGAGGAACACGCCTGGGCTGCCTCGGTATTCCTGAATTCGGTACAGACTTTGCCATGCAGATGGTTATAGATGCTGATCCGGAAAACTTCTCAGATCTGGTACGTATCGCGGGTCTTGCACATGGTACGGATGTCTGGCTGGGAAATGCCCAGACACTTATTCAGGAAGGAAAATGTAAGCTTGCATCTGCAATCTGCTGCCGTGATGATATAATGGTCTATCTTATCCGAATGGGAATAGATCCGAAGCAGAGCTTTAATATTATGGAGAAGGTCCGTAAGGGACAGGTGGCAGGGGGCAAGGTTGATCCGGCACAGTGGGATGCCTGGTCACAGGATATGCTTAGTCATGGCGTTCCGGACTGGTATGTATGGTCCTGCAGCAAGATCAAATATATGTTCCCCAAGGCTCATGCCGTAGCATATGTTATGATGGCATGGAGGGTGGCATTTTATAAGCTGTATCATCCTTTGGCATATTATGCTGCATTTTTCAGTATAAGGGCGACAGCCTTTTCATATGAGATCATGTGCCAGGGTAAGGAACATCTGGCAAATATACTGGCAGAATACAGAGCAAAGGATACAAATCAGCTGTCAGCCAAGGATAAGGATCTTATCAGGGATATGCGTCTGGTGCAGGAAATGTATGAGCGTGGATTTGAATTCCTGCCGATAGATATTTATAAAGCTGATGCAACCAGATTCCAGATAATTGACGGGAAGATCATGCCGAGCCTTGCTTCTATCGATGGTATGGGTGAGAAGGCAGCAGCCCAGCTGGCAGAGGTTTCCAAACAGGGAGAATTTCTCTCCAGAGAGGAAATCAGAAACAGAGCAAAAGTCAGCGGTACGGTTGTCGAAAAAATGTTTGAACTTGGAATATTGGGAGATATGCCCGAAACGAGCCAGCTGAAGTTTGATTTCATTTAGATTATATGCTACAATTATTAGACTATGTTCGAAAACGATTAAATATTATTATATGAGGAAGTGATATTATGGAGCCTTCAGAGAGCATGCACACACAAGATGTGAATATCGAAAGAGATACTACAATCGAGGTATCGGATATACTCGAGAGAGTTTATATTGCTCTTTCGGAAAAAGGATATAATCCCGTAAATCAGATAGTGGGTTATATCATGAGCGGGGATCCCACATATATTACAAGCCACAGAAATGCCAGAAGCCTTATAATGAAGGCTGAAAGAGATGAGATACTTGAGCTTCTTATGCAGAACTATATTGATACACAGCTTAAGTAAGACTGATGTATATCACAGGTGCATGACAGGCAGGGAGTTTTTATATGAGATATATGGGGCTTGATTATGGTGATAAGACTGTGGGTGTTGCGGTATCGGACGAACTCGGGATTACCGCACAGCCGCTGGAAACCATTACCAGAGAACGTTGGAACAAGTTAAGACAGACATGCAAGAGAATAGAAGAGATTATTGTTGATAAGAAGGTTGAAGTCATTGTCGTAGGAAAGCCTCTGAATATGAACGGAACTGAAGGAGAGAGGCTGGAAAAAACCAGGGAATTTATTGACATGATAAAAAGGCGTACAGGACTTAAGGTAGTTGAGTTCGATGAACGCCTTACTACTGTGGAAGCGGACAGAATACTTGATGCAACGGGGGTTACTGCATCAGCCAGAAAAGAGTATATTGATAAGATGGCCGCTGCGATAATACTTCAGACCTACCTTGATATGGAGAAGAATATTTCGGAGGGTATATGAATAAACATAAGGGAACAGTAAAGGTGATCCCCTTGGGCGGTCTTGAGCAGATAGGCATGAACTGCACCGCCATTCAGTATGGTGATGATATTATAGTTATTGACGGTGGACTTTCTTTTCCGGAAGACAGTATGCTGGGAATAGATCTGGTAATTCCCGATATCACATACCTTAAGGAAAACAGCAGGAAGATACGGGGTATGGTAGTTACCCACGGACATGAGGACCATATCGGTGCCATTCCGTATATCGAAAAGGAATTGCAGATTCCGATTTATTCAACCAAGCTTACCATGGGACTCATTGAGTCAAAGCTTACAGAGCATGCCATTATAGATGATGTGGAAAGGCATGTTGTGGCTTATGGAGAAACCATCAGGCTGGGAAGCATTTCGGTTGAATTTATAAGAACAAATCATTCTATAGCCGATTCGGCGGCACTTGCCATATATACTCCTGCGGGAGTTATAGTTCATACAGGAGATTTTAAGGTTGACTTCACTCCTGTATTCGGTGGTGTTATAGATCTCCAGAGATTCGGTGAACTGGGTAAAAAAGGCGTAATGCTTCTGATGGCAGATTCAACAAATGTTGAACGCCCGGGCTATACGCCATCTGAAAAGATGGTTGGAGGAACCATAGACCATCTTCTGGACGACAACAGAGATAACAGAATTATAGTTGCCACATTTGCTTCAAATGTTGACAGAGTTCAGCAGATAATCAACTCCGCCTGCAAATATGGCCGGAAGGCTGTGGTAGACGGAAGAAGCATGGTGAATATTATAAATATTGCTTCAGAGCTGGGATATATTAATATTCCGGATAATACACTGATCGACATTGATGCCGCAAAGGATTATCCACCCGAGAAGCTTGTATATATTACAACAGGCAGTCAGGGTGAAAATATGGCGGCTTTGTCGAGGATTGCAAATTCCACACATAACAAGATCCGTCTGATCCCCGGAGATGTGGTTATACTTTCATCAAGTCCGATACCGGGAAATGAGAAGGCGGTTTATAATCTTATTAATGAGCTTGAGCAAAAAGGTGCAAGGGTTGTATATCACGATACTCATGTTTCCGGGCATGCATGTCAGGAAGAATTAAAGCTGATATATGCACTCACAAAACCAAAGTATGCACTGCCTGTTCACGGAGAGTTCAGACATCTCAAGAAGCATGCGGAGCTTGCCCATGAGATGGGTGTTCCGAAGAAGAATATCATGGTTATGTCCTGCGGAGATGTTCTGGAAGTATCGGATGAATGTTTTGAGATTACGGGCAGAGTTCCTGCGCATGGCGTTTTCGTTGACGGTCTCGGAGTAGGTGATGTAGGGAATATCGTTATCAGAGACAGACAGCATCTTTCAGAGAACGGGCTTATGGTTGTATCTATTACTTTGGAAAAGGGTACGGGCAGAGTGCTTGCCGGACCTGATATAATATCCAGAGGATTTGTGTATGTCAGAGAAGCTGAAGCTCTTATAGAGGAATGCAGAGATATAGTAGATGAAGTCATCTGTTATGAAACCGGTCGCGGAGTGACGGATTGGAATAAACTTAAGGCTGCCGTTAAGGAGGCTCTTAGTGAGTTCTTATGGCAGAAGACCAAGAGAAGTCCTATGATACTGCCGATCATTTCTGAGGTTGACTGGTAGTCTCGGGAGCTTTTGATGCAGATGTTTTGTGAATACATTAGTGAGGAGAGACTTTCATGGATGAACTAAAGGGTGCGCTTCGAAATGTTAACAGACTCCTGAAGGAATCCCAGGAATATAAATCCTATATATTTGCCAGAAATTCCCTGAAGTCAAAAGAGGATTTATATAGAAAGGTCATGGAGTTTAAGAGACATTATACAGATATTGAGAAGTATACAGAAGGAAATCCCTATGAAGAATTATACAGACTCTATCAGGAATATGATGAACTTCTTCACAATTCCACAGTCAGTGAATTCCTTAAAGCGGAAAGTGCTTTTTCCAAGCTTGTAAAAAATTCATGTGATGAGATGCTGAGCGGTATAACATTTGAGTAGGCCGGAGGATATTTATATGATCAGGAGCAGGGTTTCAAAATCTTTAAAGACAGAAAGCAGATTAAAAACTGCGTTATATTATGCAATCGAACTATTGGTGGATGTACTTATAATTTATGTATTTGTAAAGGCATTCTCCATAGCGTTCAGCTTCGGGTATGATATCTTCCATGATTCCGCAAAGGATCCGGCAGACAGAAGCTATGTGATGGTGGATATAGAGCCTTATTCATCTACGAGTAAGATTTCAGGTACCCTGTATGATGCGGGTGTCATTGAAAGCAAGTATGTTATGATGCTCCGTATCAAGGTAGGTGGATATTCCGATAAGATCAAGGCCGGAAATTACGGCTTATCACCATCCATGACATATGAACAGATTATGAATGTGATTACAGGTAATGCAGATGCAAATGTAAATGATGCCTCGGGAACCGGAGGAACCGGTTATGAGGATACAGCCTCGGGAACAGATGCCATTGATCCGAACAAGATTCAGGATAATTCAGATGTCGGTGCAGGAGAAGGAAGTAATGAAGGCGGTGAAGGAGTTGAAACTCCGGAAGGCTTCGAAGATTCCGGTGAAGACGGCGGAGAAGGCGAAGGCAGCGGTGAAGGTGAGTAAATAGCTTGAGCAAAGAGATCATGTTAAGTTAGTAAAGGCGGAAACTTTTAGTAATGGATTTTGAGAGAATCAGAAGCTTTGTTGAAAGCTATATAGGAGATGACAGTGAGAAGCTGGAGTTGCTTCGCGAGAATGCAAGGAATGCAGGGGTTCCCATTATCCGCCGGGATGCAGCGGATTATCTGAAATTAGTCCTTGCAGATATAAAGCCGGCAAGAATTCTGGAAATCGGAACCGCTGTAGGTTACTCCGCGCTTTACATGTCTGAACAGTTAGGCAGGATGCATATCGCGCATTCCATAGATACAATTGAATATGATGAAGTAAGAGCTGATACGGCAGAAAAGAATTTTAAAGATTTTGGTAAGACTGATATTATCAGGCTTTTCAGAGGTGATGCGGCAGAGGTTCTGAAGGAATTTACAGAACAGAATTCTGAGGCTTATGACCTGGTATTTATAGATGCTGCCAAAGCTCAGTATATGATATATCTGGATTATGTGATGAATATGGTACATCCCGGTTCAGTGATCGTAACAGATAATATATTTGAATCCGGACTTGTACTTGAATCGCATTTCCTTGTTGAAAAAAGAGACAGAACAATCCATGACAGAATCAGGGAATATATAGAAAGAATTAAAAAAGATGAAAGGTTGGAGACAGCGATATTATCAATAGGTGATGGTATTGCTGTTTCTGTGGTTACAGGAAATGACCGATAGTATGTATAAATCAGATGTGGTAAAGCCTGAAATTAAATCTCAAAAGAAGCCTGAGCTTCTGATGCCCGCCGGAGGACCTGAAACTCTTAAGGTTGCAGTGGATTATGGTGCGGACGCTGTCTATATGGGCGGCAGTAAATTCGGTCTCAGAGCAAAGGCTGACAATTTTGATGAAGAAGAGATGCGTGAGGGAATCCTCTATGCTCATCAGCATGGGGTAAAAGTCTATCTTACCGTAAATATATTTGCTCATAATGAAGATATAGAAGGGCTGAAAAAGTATTTTGAAACCGTCAGGGATATAGGGGTGGATGCGGTGCTTATTGCCGATCCTGGAGTGTTCAGCCTGGCAAGAAGTATAATGCCCGACATGGAGATTCATATAAGTACCCAGGCAAATAATACAAATTATATGACCTACCGCTTCTGGCATGAAATGGGCGTGAAAAGGGTTGTATGTGCCAGAGAGCTGTCCCTTAAGGAGATAAAGACAATCAGGGAGAATATTCCCGATGACCTGGAGATTGAAGCGTTTATACATGGGGCGATGTGCATTTCCTATTCGGGAAGATGCCTCCTTTCAAATTACTTCACCGGCAGAGATGCCAACAAAGGTGCATGCACCCACCCGTGCCGCTGGAAATATGCGGTTATGGAAGAAACAAGACCCGGAGAATACCTTCCGGTTGAAGAGGATGAGAGAGGAACATATATTTTTAATTCCAAGGATCTCTGCATGATTGACCATATCCCGGATCTTATAGATGCAGGTATAGAGTCACTTAAGGTTGAAGGCAGAATGAAGACATCCCTGTATGTGGCAGTTGCGGCAAGAACCTACAGGGAAGCTATAGATGATTATATGAAGGATCCGGAACTCTATGCTTCCAAGATAGAACATTATAAAGAGGAAATATCTGCCTGCACCATGAGGGATTTTACCACAGGCTTCTATTACGGAAAACCTACATATGAAGACCAGATATATGATAATAATACTTATATAAAAAATGCGGTATATATGGGAACGGTGGAAGAGGTAACGGATGACGGCAGGATAGTAATAACACAGAAAAATAAATTCAGTGCAGGGGACACGCTTCAGGTTATGCTGTTTGATGGAGGCAATAAAGAAGTGACCGTAACCGGAATAAGAGATGAGTTTGAAAATGAGATGGAATCAGCACCGCATCCCAAGCAGAAGCTGTTCATTTCACTGTCAGATTCGGATGGAATTTTGCCCGGAATGATACTTAGAGCAGTATCATGAGTCAACTTTCACATAATGATGGGGCTATTTTAGTTAGAATATGAAATATGTAGTGCATATTTCACAAATTTTTTTAAAAATCTTTTGTTGGTGTTATTTATATGTTATAATTTTTATGTTGTAGTATGTCTAAATATATTAGCGAGGTAGAAATGGTATGCATGTAGCGGGAGCGAGAAAAAGAATTAGGGTCGGCGATCTTCTTGTAGAAGCGGGAGCGATTACTGAGGATCAGCTTCAGCAGGCGCTTGCGAAGCAGAAGGAGAGTGGCGGCCGTATCGGTAATGTAATAATGCAGATGGGATTTATTTCCAGAGAATTGCTTATTACAGTGCTTACTACTCAGATGGGCATAGAGTATTGTGAAGTAAGATCGGTGCAGATCGATGAGTCGGTACTGAATCTGGTTCCGGATAACCTTGTTACCAAGTATAGAGCTATTCCTATCGGATTCGATGAGAATAATCCCAATATACTTAAGGTTGCGATGGCAGATCCGATGGATCTTACTGCGGTTGATGATATAAGCATTTCATCGGGACTGCAGATAGAACCTATGCTTTCCTTTGATGATGATCTGGGTGAGGTTATAGGTAAGTATTACGGAAGTGCACAGGCTATGGAGGCTGCTGAGGCTTATAAAGCTGAGCAGGGCTTCACCATGGAGGATGAAGAATCTCAGGCAGAGATTGATAATTCACCTATCGTACTTCTGGTTAATCAGATCATCGAAGGCGGAGTAAGACAACGTGCTTCCGATATTCATATAGAGGCTCTTGAAAATAAAGTTCGTGTAAGATACCGTATAGACGGTGCCCTGAAGGAAGTTATGAATTACGAGTTAGGAATTCTTCCTGCTATCAGCGCCCGTATCAAGATTATCGGTGGTATGGATATAGCCGAAAAGAGAAAACCTCAGGACGGTCGTATTACCATCAATGTAGACAGACGTGAGTTCGATGTCCGTGTTTCCATTCTCCCTACTGTGTACGGAGAGAAAACGGTTATGAGACTTACTTCCAAGGAAGGACTTACAAAACCTAAGTCAGGACTTGGATTCTCAGAAGAAGAGATTGAAGTATTTGACGGAATCCTCAGTAATCCACATGGAATCATCCTGGTTACAGGGCCTACCGGATCCGGTAAATCAACTACACTTTATACATCTCTTTCGGAGCTTAATAAAGAAGAAGTTAATATTATCACTGTTGAAGACCCTGTGGAGGCAAATATCAACGGTATCAATCAGGTTCAGGTAAATGTTAAAGCGGAGATGACATTTGCGGCAGCGCTTAGATCTATTCTTCGTCAGGACCCTGATATAATAATGATAGGAGAGATCCGTGACGGCGAGACTGCCAAGATTGCCGTTCAGGCCGCTATCACAGGACACCTTGTTGTTTCCACACTCCATACCAACTCGGCTGCATCTACTGTTACACGTATTATCGATATGGGTATCGAGCCGTATGTTGCAGGTGACGCGCTTGTGGGAGTTATCGCACAGAGACTTGTGAGAAGACTTTGCACAGCCTGCCGTATTCCGAGACTTGCAGAAGATGATGAGAAGAAGGTTCTGGGAGTTGAGGATCCTGATGATGACGTAGTTATCTATGAGCCGGATGGATGTCCTCTATGTAATGATACAGGATATTCGGGACGTATCGGTGTATATGAGATGATGCCGGTTTCAAAAGACCTTCAGGCGGTTATTGCAAGAGGAGCAACTGCCGATGTAATTGAGAAGCAGGCACTTAAGGAAGGAATGTCAACTCTTAAGATGTCATGTGCAAGGCACGTTCTTAAAGGTATAACTTCTATATCGGAAATGAAGAAGATTGTTTATACAACCGGTGATGAATATTAAACTGATTGTAAATTATATAAAATAGATAATATAGTTATATAAATAATAATACATTATATTATGAATCATTATAAAAATAGAAATGGGGGTAACTGGTATGATAGATATGGACGAACTCCTCAGCCTCGCAGTTGATGAGAATGCATCCGATGTACACCTTGCGGTGGGTATTCCGCCGAAATTCAGAATTCATGGTCAGCTTAAGGAGGTTGATGTACCGCCTCTTTCAGCAGGTGATGCTGCAGAAAGTATCGGAATGACAATGAATGAAAGGCAGAAGGCTATCCTTAAGGATAGAGGTGAATGTGACTTTGCATATTCCGTAGGAGATAAGGGACGTTTCCGTGTTAATGTCTATATGGACAAGGGTAATATGGCGGCTGCTTATAGAAAGATCGATACGATCATTCCGAAACCCGAACAGCTGGGACTTCCTCCTGCAGTAGTTGAACTTTATAAGAAGAAGAGAGGACTTGTACTTGTTACAGGACCTACCGGATCAGGTAAGTCTACAACTCTTGCTTCTATTATAAATAAGGCAAATGAAAATATAAGTACTCATATAATCACACTTGAGGATCCTATAGAGTACATTCATAAACATAAGAAATCAATAGTAAACCAGAGAGAGTTGGGAATGGATACGCTTTCATTTGATAACGCTCTTCGTGCAGCACTCCGTGAGGACCCGGATATAATCCTCGTAGGAGAGATGAGAGACCCGGAGACAATTCAGATCGCAATCACGGCAGCTGAAACCGGTCACCTGGTTTTCTCCACACTTCATACAATCGGAGCCGCTGCAACTGTAGACCGTATCATCGACGTATTCCCTCCTCATCAGCAGCAGCAGATCAGAGTTCAGCTTGCGATGGTTATCGAGGGCGTTATCTCACAGCAGCTGATTCCTACATCTGATGGTCACGGCCGTAGAGCTGCCTTCGAGGTCATGCTTGCAACTTCAGCTATCAGAGCTCAGATCCGTGAAGCAAAGACTCACCAGATTGAGTCAACTATCCAGACATCCAAGCAGCTCGGAATGATCACCATGGATGATGCACTTATAGATCTTTACAGAAATGGTGAGATCACAAAAGAGATGGCTCTTATGTATGCACAGGATCAGCTGAACATGAAGAAGAATATGTTCTAAATTAAATGTATATATAATTAGAAAATTCTACATAATTACACATCATGTTCATAAATTATTCATAATTCATTAATAGAATATATACAAAAGAGTTGCAATAATTTGTGAAAAGTAGTAAAATTTTAAAAGATATTATGTTAATAACGTCGAATTCTGCGATTTTGGCGCTATTGCTATTATGAAAAAATGTGAAAAAATATAGGGCGGAGGAATAGGAAATGGCTAAATACGCGTACAAAGGCGTTGATTCCACCGGTAAGGCTAAGAGAGGAACAATCGAGGCCAATAACGAGGATCAGGCTAAGGCGAAGCTTAAATCCGAAGGCTTTACGATCGAAGATTTCGGAGAGAGTAAAGATATCGAGATTAAGATTCCAAAGAAGGTAAAAAACAAGGACTTATCTGTATTCTGTAAGCAGATGGGATCGGTTCTGAGAGCCGGTGTTCCGGTTATAGCAGCACTTGATATGATGAGTCAGCAGATGGAGCATGAGACACTTAAGGATGCGACAGTGGATGCTATGAATTTTGTTCAGAAGGGTGGAACACTTGCTAACGGATTCAGGCAGCATAGGAAGGTTTTTCCTGATATCATGTCAAACATGGTTGAGGCCGGTGAATCATCGGGTAAGCTGGAAATATGTTTTGAACGTCTGGCAAGTCAGTTCGAGAAGGACGGACACATCGAAGCAAAGATTAAGGGAGCCATGACATATCCTATTATAGTACTTCTGGTAGTACTTGGAGTTGTTGTCCTTATGCTTGTTGCAGTTATTCCGATATTTGCAAACATGTTCGAAGAAATGGGAACAAGTCTTCCGGCGGCTACGCAGCTCCTTGTGGACCTGAGTAACTTCATGGTTGCAAAGTGGTATATAGTTCTGGCAATTGTTGTGGGAATTGTTGTGGGCATCAATGTTTTCAAAAAAACAGATGCAGGACAGAAGTTCTTCGGTAGTGCAGCTATCAAGATGCCTGTTTTCGGAGATCTGAATGTCAAGACTGCAGCAGCAACCTTTGCGAGAACCTTTTCTACACTTCTTGCTTCCGGTATATCTATGATTGATGCGGTTGATCAGACTGCCGGAGTACTTAAAAACAGAGTTATAAGAGATAAGTTGAGAGAATGCAAGGTTCAGGTGGCGCGTGGTGTTCCTCTTTCAAAACCTATCAAGGACATGGATATATTCCCTGTTATGCTTCCTCAGATGATGCACATCGGAGAAGAGACTGGTAATATAGAAGATATGATGG
>CAMOCO010000030.1 GCA_946610715.1 uncultured Clostridia bacterium
GTGAAGTTGTAGTAATAGATTGTGACGATGAAGATAGAGGTGAAAAAACTCTTAAACTTCTTGAAATAGCAAATCTTGAACCACACCTTATGAAAATAAAACCAAATGGACATTCACAGTTTTATTTCTTTATTAAAAAGTTTTACATTGGTGAAGGTGGATTCAAAAACGGTAAATATTACGAAAATGATTTTTACGATAATCACCAAAAATGGAAATGGCTAAACAGAAGAATGAATATTTTATTCAACGGTGATGTTGGATATACAGGATATAACTGCCAAAATCCTTTCTTTAAAGATGCTGAAGTATATGAATTTCGTTCATTAGATAATCTTTATACAGTTGACGAATTGTGTGATAAAGTAAATGAACTTTTATCTAATCAAGAAATATTACATTATGTAAATGAAACTATCTGTAAATTCTATTCTGAAAGAAAAACTGCTACTAAAACAGCAACAAAGAAAATTCTAACCAAAGTTCATTTTTTAGACGAAGAAGAAGCTGAACGATTAGCAGAAGAAAGTCGTGAAGAATTAAAAAGAAAATTAAAAGAAATTGCAGAAAATAAAAAAATCACTTCTAAAGAAGAAGTAGATGAATTAATAAATGAAATAGAACATATATCTGAAAATTCAATCAATAAAAGAATATTTGTTATATGTTCTCAAATCTGTAAATCATTCTGGACAAGAGGATTATTACATAACAAAGATTATTTTGATGAAATCGTAGATACTTGTTTATCAAATTGGAATTATCAAGATAACGCTCTTGGATATACATTCTATCAATTAAAAACCAGAATTATGAATGATGTTTATCAAATACAACATAAAGACCTTCATAATACAATGTTATGGGAAAAAGTTGGTTATACACTTTTCGGCAACCTGTATAGACGATGTACGAACATATTTCAAATGGGTATGTACGAACATTTTTAAATTTTTCTTGAAATGCTAATGCAGGTATGGTATATTAAGCGTCTGTGATATATTTTTATCCTTGGTTCTTCAAGGGGACAGATTTATTTTTCTGTTCCGGAAAATGCACTGCAGCTTCGGACTGTGTCCGTGGCAAAAGCTTACAATAAGCCGACAAAGCTATCCATAAGCTGCGTTTTTAGAAGAACCCAACTAGACCATAAGGAGGTGCAAAGAGATGAATATGTATGAGATCGCGTTAGTTGTCAGCACAAGGATTGATGACGACGAGAGAAATGCTGTTCTTGAGAAGGTTAAGTCCTATATCGAAAGATATGAGGGCGGTTCCATTGCTGTGGATGACCAGGGAAAGAAGAGAATGGCATACGAGATCCAGGATATGAAGGAAGGCTACTACTACTTCATCACATTTGAAGGCCCTGTAGAAGCTCCTGCTCGTATCGAGAAGAAACTTCGTATCATGGATTCAGTCATAAGATTCTTGATTGTTAGACAGGACGCTTAATTAGTTTTAGGGGGTGTCTAATAATGAACAAGGTTATTTTGATGGGTCGTCTTACCAGAAATCCGGACGTGAGATATTCACAATCCAGAAGTGGAGACCAGATGGCAATTGGCAAATTTTCCATAGCTGTTGATAGAAGATTTCAGAGAGGTAACAGCCAGGATGGTGAACAGACTGCAGACTTCTTTAACTGTACAGCATTTGGAAAGCTTGGTGAGTTTGTGGAAAAGTATCTCGTTCAGGGAACGAAGGTAGTTGTCTGCGGACGAATTCAGAATGATAATTACACCAATAAGAATGGTGAGAAGGTATATTCTGTTCAGATTATAGCTGAAGAAATTGAATTCGCCGAGAGTAAAAATGCGGCAAGCTCAAATGGATCAAATGGCGGATATCAGCCTCAGCAGGCTGCAGCAGTTCCGTCGGATGCCAGTGCAGAAGGCTTTATGGATATTCCTACCGGTATTGAGAACGACCTTCCGTTTAAGTAGAATAGAAGGAGGATTATAAAATGCCTTACAATAAGTCAGAGCAGACAGGTGCTGCTCCTATGAGAAGAAGACCTATGCATAGAAGAAAAAAGGTTTGTGTATTCTGTGCTGATAAGGAGCAGGTAATCGATTATAAGGATGCTAACTTACTCAGAAAATATATCTCTGAGAGAGGAAAGATTCTTCCTCGCAGAATCACAGGTAACTGTGCTAAGCATCAGAGAGAGCTTACTGTAGCTCTTAAGAGAGCAAGACAGATTGCTCTTATCCCATATGTAATTGAGTAATAACAATTTATTATTTACAGCATATGTAATCAGGTAATGCCTGAATAAAATGATTGATATATCAGAACCTCAATGACGAGATTTCAGAAAATGAAACTGTTGTTGAGGTTCTTGTTTTTTCTGTGAAAGTACCGATCAAGGCTTCTCATTTTGCGTGACAGAAGATATATAAACATGATAAAATATTTAGTTAGTTAAAACAGAGGAGACAGGTTATGAAATTCACAAAAATGCAGGGCATTGGCAACGATTATGTATATATAAATTGTTTCGAGGAGAGAATAGATGATCCTTCGAAACTGGCTGTTAAGGTAAGTGAAAGGCATTTCGGAATCGGTTCGGACGGACTTATCCTGGTTATGCCAAGTGACATAGCTGATGTCAGGATGGACATGTACAATCTTGATGGATCAAGAGGAGAAATGTGCGGCAACGGCATAAGGTGTGTCGGAAAATATGCTTATGATCACGGCCTGGTAGATAAAACCGAAATTACTGTAGAAACATTGGCCGGAATAAAATATCTTACACTTCATCTGAAAGAAGACGGACTGGTGGGAAGCGTAACGGTAAATATGGGAAGTCCCATATTCAGTCCGGCTGAGGTTCCGGCGGTTATTCAGGAAAATCAAAATATTGACGAAAAAACAGGTGCACTGATTTCAGTTCCCTTAGTAATAGGAGATAAGGAATACAAAACCACAGTGGTTTCAATGGGAAACCCTCATAGTGTTATATTTGTTGATGACACTGACAGTCTGAATCTTTCGGCAATCGGACCGGATTTTGAGAATCATCCTATGTTCCCAAATCGTGTCAATACCGAATATGTGCATTTATTGGACAGGAAACATGTTAAGATGCGTGTATGGGAGAGAGGTTCGGGAGAAACTCTCGCATGTGGCACAGGTGCATGTGCCGTAGCGGTTGCCTGTATTCTTAACGGTCATACGGAAGATGAGGTTACGGTCTCTTTGCTGGGGGGAGACCTGCTAATAAAATGGGACAGAGAAGAAAATACTGTCTATATGACAGGACCTGCTACAACGGTATTTGAAGGTGAGATTTCTAAGGAGAGTGGTTTGATATGAGAAAAGCATTATTTAAGGGAAGCCTTGCGGCATTTATAATAGCTCTTTCCATTGGTATATCGGCTCCGGATATATATGGAACAGACAAAAAAGGCTATTCGGGTGTTGTATATGCTTCCGAATCGAAGTCTGAATCAGAAGAAGCGGAGCCTGTCACAGATGAAATCGGCGTTGGAGCTTCTGCGGAAGATAGTGCGGTTTCGGAAAGTGTGGTGATATCGGAATCCAATGACCTTGCGGCATCTCTTTTTACTATCAGCGGTATTAAATCAAAGACAAAGCCTACTCAGGCCGAGATAATAGCAATGTACGGTAAGGTAAAAGCCAACAATGTCACAAAAAAATTCCAGACCGCTCCATCTGCGAAAAAGCCGTATTCTACCGGGAAACTGGACAGTACATTTACTAATTCGGGACTCACATTCCTCAATTTTTACAGATATACGGCCGGACTCGGTACGGTAACACTTGATTCCAATCTTATGTATGGAACGTCCGGAGCACAATATGGAGCTGTGCTTCTTGCGGCTAACAGAAATGTCAATCCAAGTTTCGGGCTTACTCATACGCCGCCTTGTCCATCGGATATGGATTCGGGATTCTATAATAATGGTTATGCTGCAACCACTTCCAGCAACATTTCCATGCGTACCGGATATAATACATTTTATTCATTGGAACAGTCTTTATATGGCTGCATGAATGATAATAATTCAACATCAAATATTACTACAATGGGGCATAGAAGATGGTTCCTTAATCCATCGCTCGGTAAGGTGGGATTCGGTTATGCAGAAAGTGATTCCGGTTCCAGCTATATAGTCAGCAAGGTATTTGACAGAAGCGCATATGTGGGAGATTATGATTTTATTTCATGGCCGGCAAGCGGGAATTTTCCAAATGATGTATTCAGCACGGCAACACCTTGGTCTATCGCGCTTAATCCGGACAAATTCAATGTTTCGGAAAGTGCTCTGAACAGTATCAAGGTGCAGGTTACTCGTGCAGTGGATGGAAAAACATGGACTTTATCTTCTGCAAATGATGTTACTTATCCTACGGGAAGTACTATGACAGGCCCATATTTCCATGTAAACACTGATGGGTACGGAATCAATAATTGTATCATTTTCCAGATAGGCTCTTCGAAGCTTGGGGCTACCGCTTACAGCGGAAAATACACTGTTTCGGTTACGGGACTAAGGCTTATAAACGGTAATGCGGCTTCACTCAAATATACTGTTAATTTCTTCAGCATGGGTGAGGATATTTCCAAAATCAGTGATCCTTCATATGAAAGAATTACAGGTACTACCATATATGAAGGCGTAGATTACAGCAAAGTTTATGATTATACCTATTATCTGACAAAGTATCCCGATCTTCTTAATGCTTTCAATGGTAATCCGGAAGCTGCAATCCGTCATTTTGTTAACTACGGAATGAAAGAAGGCCGCCAGGCAAAGGGAAATTTTGAAGTGAATTCATATAAGAATAAGTATCAGGATCTAAGACTTGCATTTGGTAATGACCTCAGGAAGTACTATGAGCATTATATCAAATATGGATACAGGGAAGGCCGCATAGCAACGGGAGTTGCCCATGTGGAAAATCCGGTTACCCGACTCAACGGAGTGGATTACAGCAAGGTTTATGATTATTACTACTACACTAATAAATATGCAGATATCAAGAAAGCCTTCGGAAATGATGACATTTCAACACTCAGACATTTTATTAATTACGGAATGAGAGAAGGCCGTCAGGCAAAAGCAAGCTTCGAGCTTAAGTCATATAGGTTAGGTTACAGGGATTTGAGAGCCGCCTTCGGAAATAATAACAGCGCTTATTATATGCATTATATAAAATATGGATTTAATGAGAAAAGGAAGGCAACGGGTATTACTGAACTTTGTAACGGCGTCACGGTATATCAGGGAGTGGATTACAGCAGGGTATATGATTTTTCGTATTATGTAAAGCATAACCCGGATGTTTGGAAGGCTTTCGGAAATGATGAAAATGCAGTTATCCGTCATTTTGTTCTGTATGGCATGAGAGAGGGCAGACAGGCAAAAGCTGACTTTAATCTGAAGGTATATAAATCCAGATATGCCGACCTGAGAAGAGCCTACGGAAATGATAACAGGTCTTATTATATTCATTATATCAACTGGGGTTACAAAGAAAAACGTAAGGCTTATTAAAGAGTTAATAAAAAACAATGTGCAGGGCTAAAAGCATGAAGCGTTAAACAGGGTGGAAAAATAACGTGAAATGAGGAGAAGGATGATGAAACAAAGCAGGATGAAACAAAGTAGAATGAAGCAGAGGCTGGTCAGCCTGGGACTGGCATTGATGATGGTTTTATCAATTGTATTCATGCTTCCGGCAGTTGAGTCCGCAAAGGCCGCAGCAGATACACCATTCAGCAGACACGGAAAGCTGCATGTAGACGGGATTTATCTTAAGGATTCAAGCAACAATAAGTTTCAATTAAGAGGTGCGTCATTACATGGTGTACAGTGGGATGTAGGATATAACTATATAAGTTCGGAATCATTCCGGACACTCCGTGACAGTTTCGGAGTTAATGCCATAAGAATTCCGGTTTATGTCACACAGGGCGGCTATACGGAAGGTTCGGCAGCTGCAATGGATACCAGGATTCAGAATGCAGTAAAATATGCTACCGATCTTGGATTGTATGTCCTTATAGACTGGCATGTACATGATGCTTACGGTGGGACAACCAATCCAAATGTATGGAAGGGCAGTGCAATAAACTTTTTCAATAAATATGCCAATATGTATAAGAGTTATGGAAATGTGCTCTTTGAGATATGTAACGAGCCCGTAAATACACAGTGGTATGATGGCAGCGGAAATGATTTATATTCTTATGCAAATGCAGTTATTCCGGTTATCAGAAAATATACCGACGCTGTAGTTGTTGTAGGCACAAATACCTGGTCTCAGGAACCGGACAAGGTTATAGGCCATAAGCTTTCATATTCAAATATTACTTATACTGTGCATTTCTATTCAGCTACACATATAGGTGGAGACGGAAATTGGGTATATGATAATGTAAAGAAGGCACTTGATGGTGGTATTCCCGTATTCTGCAGTGAATTCGGAGTCTGTGATGCAAGTGGTAATGGTAATTATAATACGGGCAGTGCCGATAAGTGGATGGAGCTTTTCAATAAATATGACATCAGCTATTTCTGCTGGCATCTGTCAAATAAAGGTGAGAGCTCTGCATATCTTAAGACAAGCTGCAGCAAGAGATCAGGATGGACTGATTCGGATCTGACTACAACGGGAACCTGGTTTAAGAAGACCTGTCTTGCCGGAGCAGCAAAGGAAAAGCCTACAGGCCCGGTAACGATTTATGAAGGCGTGGATTATGCAAAGGTTTTTGATTATAACTATTATGTTAATAAATATCCTGATATCAAGAAAGCCTTCGGAAATGATTATTATGCAGTTCTGAGACATTTTGTCGTATATGGAATGAGAGAAGGACGTCAGGCAAAATCAAACTTCAATGTTCAGTCATATAAAAATGCATATCAGGATCTCCGCCTTGCTTTCGGAAATGATCTGAAGAAATATTATGAACACTATATAAGAAACGGTTTCAGGGAAGGCAGAAAGGCAACCGGTGTAACTACAGTCAAGAATCCGGTAACAAAACTGAACGGAGTGGATTACAGCAAAGTTTATGATTATTACTATTACATAAATAAATATGCTGATATCAAGAAAGCTTTCGGAAATGATGATATAGCTACACTGAGACATTTCATCAATAACGGAATGAAGGAAGGCCGTCAGGCAAAGGCAGGCTTCGAGCTCAGATCCTATAAATATGCTTACAGAGATTTGAGAGCTGCTTTCGGAAATGATAATAAAGCATACTACATGCATTATATAAGAAACGGATATAAGGAGAAGAGAGTTGCGACCGGAGTTAAGGAACTTAGGAATGCAACTACAGTATATCAGGGAGTTGATTATAGCAGAGTATATGACTTTACATATTATGTGAAGCATAATCCTGATGTATATAAGGCTTTCGGAAATGATGAAAATGCAGTTCTTCGCCACTTCGTGGTACATGGAATGAAGGAAGGACGTCAGGCAAAGGATACATTTAATCTTAAGGCATACAGATCAAGATATGCCGATCTGAGAAAGGCCTTCGGAAATGATAATAAAGCATATTATATGCATTATATAAGAAATGGTTATAAAGAAAAGAGAAATGCAAGATGATTAAGGTAAATGAAGATTATTTAAAATTGCCGGGAAGTTATCTCTTCTCGACAATAGCAAAAAAAGTAGCTGCATTTTCAGATGCGAATCCGGATAAAAGAATAATAAGACTCGGGATAGGAGATGTTACCCAGCCTCTATGTCCCGCTGTTATAAGAGCACTTCATAAGGCGGTTGATGAGATGGCTGCAGCGGAAACCTTCAAGGGCTATGCGCCGGATCTTGGTTATTCATTTTTAAGAGAGACTATAGCTGATAAGGTTTATAAGAAGCTGGGGGCAGATATTTCTTCCGATGAAATTTTTATAAGTGACGGTGCAAAAAGTGATTCGGGAAATATCCAGGAAATATTTGCAAAGGATGTTAAGGTTGCGGTTTGCGATCCGGTTTATCCTGTGTATGTGGACACAAATGTTATGGCCGGAAGAACAGGGATATATGATGAATCCACAGGCTTATGGAGTAATGTGATCTACATGCCCTGTACTGCTGATAATGATTATACACCTGATTTCCCGGAGGAAACGCCTGATGTGATATATCTCTGCTTCCCGAATAATCCTACGGGAGCAGCCATAAAGAAGGATCGTCTCCAGCAGTGGGTGGACTATGCTATAAAGAAAAAGGCCGTGATCATATATGATGCAGCATATGAGGCTTATATCAGTGAAGAGGATGTTCCTCATTCAGTATATGAATGTGAAGGCGCAAGAGAGTGTGCAATAGAAATCAGAAGCTTTTCCAAGAATGCAGGCTTTACCGGGCTTCGTTTGGGATATACCGTAATTCCAAAGGATCTTAAGGATGAGAATGGAAACAGATTATATGATCTGTGGGCAAGACGGCACGGAACCAAGTTCAACGGTGCACCATATATTGTTCAGAAAGCCGGAGAGGCTGTCTATTCAGATGAAGGAATAAAGGAAACAAATGCACAGATAGCATATTATATGAAGAATGCAGGAACAATTTATGAGGGACTGAAGTCTGCAGGTTACACTGTATCAGGCGGTGTAAATGCACCTTATATTTGGCTTAAAACACCGGATAATATGACATCATGGGAATTCTTCGACCATCTTCTGGAAAAGGCGAATGTGGTAGGAACTCCGGGATCGGGATTCGGTCCCAGCGGAGAAGGCTATTTCAGACTGACTGCATTTGGCACTTATGAAAATACGGTAGAGGCCATTGAGAGGATAAAATCCATCAATTTTTAAATTTTTATGAAAATGTTACAAAATTGTTAAATTCCGTTGATTTTTTATATCGATGATGATAGTATGTGTGAGTCGTTATTTCAAAAAATGTGAATTGATCAGATGAGAGGTGAATATGAGAGTAGGTAAGAGAGGCTTGACAGGCAGAATTATCAGTACCGTACTTGCTGCTGTTATGGGGATAACACTATATACCTCTGTACCGGCGAAGCAAACAGTAAAAGCAGATGCTACTACTATTACGACAATAACTAATGAAGCAAAAGACACTGCAACAAATACAAAAACTACCAATGTGACAGCTCAGACAGGAATAAGCGGTGAAGAGATAGTTGCAAAAGCAGCATCCTATATCAACAAATTATCATATGTTTCCGGTGGTACCAGCCTTGAGACAGGTGCCGACTGTTCGGGATTTGTATGTGCCATCTATGAGATGTTTGGCATAAATCTCTGGCCATATAGAAGCACATCATATATGTTTACAAATTATAGATGGTTCGGAACATATATAGGAAAGGATCCAAGTCTTGCAGAGGCGGGTGACCTTATTATAACAATGGGGCATGTGGCTATTGCAACCGGCAAAGGTACAGCCATATCATGTCTCCTTCAGGGAGTCAGAGAGCATGAGCTTGTAGTGGGAGATCCCCATCATCGCTTCGGCGGATACGGCGAGGCAGGCTGGATCATTGTAAGACCGAACGGTGTGAAAGCAAATGTGGTATTTAATGATCCTATAAATGGAATCCTTAATGGTGTTGATTATTCATCAGTATATGATTTCAATTACTATTCCACAAAGCATCCGGATCTTATAAAGGCATTCGGAGATGTAAGCAAGGCAAAGACCAAGGATCAGAAGGTTGCTCTTGCAACAAAATACCTTCAGCATTTTATTAACAGCGGTATGAGAGAAGGCCGCCGGGCTTCAAATAATTTTTATTACAGAACCTATGCCTGCAATTATGAGGACCTTCGTAAAGCTTTCGGAGGAGAAAAGGCTAAGTATTATCTTCATTTCATGAAGTATGGAAAGAAAGAAAAGAGAAATGCTGCGAAGATTCTTAATCCTACTACGGTTTATAATGGAGTGGATTATTCCGCAGTATATGACTTCAGATATTATCAGAGCAAATATCCGGATGTTAAAAAGGCATTTGGAGAAGACGATGAGCTGACTCTATATCATTTTATAACTCATGGTATGAAGGAAGGACGTCAGGCAAAAGCAACCTTCGAACTTAAATCATACAGATTTGCAAACAGAGATCTGAGACGTGCTTTTGGAACTGATTATGTTGCATATTATAAGCATTTTATGAAGTATGGAGTCCATGAGCACAGGGTTACAACGGGAGTAAAAACCCTCCAGAATTATGAAACTGTATATTCGGGTCCGTATGGTCCGAATATAGACTACAGTATAGTATATGACTATAATTATTATGTGACCAGATACCCTGATATCAAGAAGGCATTTGGTTACGATGATAAGGCGGTGCTTGAGCACTTTGTAAAATACGGAATGAGAGAGGGGCGTCAGGCAAAAGCAACCTTTAACCTTCAGTATTACAAAAATGCAACCAGAAATCCGGATCTTATTAAGGCTTTCGGAACCAATATAAATAATAATTACAGATACTATGTTCACTATATACAGCATGGTATTTATGAGCATAGAAAAGGTACCAATTAATAAGCATACGGAATATAATGGCGCATAAAAATTAATAAAATAACCATTGCAAATTATATATAAAGTTGTAAACTTATATATGAAGGCGGCCAAAGAACTTTTATGGTTCCTTGGCCGCAATTTTATTGGAAGGAGAGTGGGTTAGCAATGAAATTGAAAAAAGTAATTGCGTTTGTGATGGCGCTTGTGATCGTCCTCACAGGTATTTATTTTGAAGAACCGGCTGTGAAGGTTGAAGCTGCAGGAACAAAGCTTGTAGCTTTTACATTTGATGACGGACCGGGTTACAGCGGTACTACTTCTAGACTTCTGGATGGACTTGCAGCCAGAGGTGCAAAAGCAACATTTTTTATGAATGGTAGAAATGGTGCACATGGAGTTGTTAATAATATGAGCGTTGTAAGACGTATGGCAAGTGAGGGACATCAGCTCGCAAATCATACTTACAGTCACCATGTTCCATTCTCCGGACTTTCATCAGCCTCTATGGCAAGTGAAGTGGCTCAGGTTAACAGCTATCTGTATGATGCTATGGGTGGGAACTACCAGACGCTGGTGCGAATTCCGGGAGGAGACAGATCATCAAGAATCAGCGCTTCTGTTAATGCACCTATGATTCTTTGGTCGGTTGATACACTTGACTGGAAGTATAGAAATGCAAATACAGTTTATAACAATATCATGAATCATGTCAGTGACGGAAGTATAGTTCTTCTTCATGACCTTTATGGCAGCAGTGTTGACGGCGCGCTTCGGGCAATCTCAGATCTTCAGGCAAGAGGATATGAGTGTGTAACCGTATCAGAGCTTTTCAGAAGAAGAGGACTTTCACTCAGCAATGGCTCAACATATACAAGTGCCGGAGTTACGGGGGTTAACCTTCCCGGTTACAGTGCACCGGAGATTGACAAAACATTTGATAATTATGGAAATACCAATATTAAGATAACAAATCCAAATTCCGGAACAACTCTTAGATATACTACAGACGGAAGTAATCCGCTTCTCAGCAGTTCTGAGTGGTCAGACGGTGTGAAGCTTCCTGAGGGAGCAACTGTTAAAATTGCGGGATTTGATAAATTCGGAACAAGAACACCGATAGCATCATTTACATATACATCCGCAAATGATTATTACGGTACATTTGATGCAAAGTTCTATGCAGACAAGTATCCGGATCTTAAGGCTGCTTTTGGATACGATGCAGAAGATCTGTGGAATCACTATATCAATTTCGGTATTAAGGAAGGCAGACAGGGCAGCGCAATCTTTAGTATAAGTGATTATAAGAAAAATTATCCGGATCTTAGAAATGCCTTCGGAAATGATAATGAGAAATATCTGAAGCATTTTAGTAAATATGGAATGAAAGAAGGCAGAACAGGTATTGACACCTTTAGCGTAAGAAGCTACAGATTCC
Source organism: uncultured Clostridia bacterium (assembly GCA_946610715.1). Taxonomy (GTDB): domain Bacteria; phylum Bacillota; class Clostridia; order Lachnospirales; family Lachnospiraceae; genus Eubacterium_Q. The sequence continues at coordinate 11,948 of CAMOCO010000030.1, forward strand.
AGTATCCGGATCTTCGTAAAGCATATGGAAGTAATAACAGAGATTACTATATTCATTACATGAAGTATGGATATAAGGAACACAGAATTACTACAGGCTGTGAAGATATAGTCGGAGCAGAAACGGTTTATAATGGCGTGGATTACAGGGATGTTTATGATTACGTATATTATGTAAACAAATATCCGGATATTCGTAGAGCGTTTGTGACCGATGATAAAGCAGTGCTTGCTCATTTTGTAACTCACGGAATGAAGGAAGGGCGTCAGGGATGTGCAGCATTTGATGTACAGACATATAAAGCTAAATATGCAGACCTTAGAAAGGCATTTGGAAATGATAATACAAAGTATTATCTCCACTTTATCAAGAACGGCAAGAAAGAGGGCAGAACTGCCAGACCTGAGACTGTTAAAAAGCCAACCACAATGTGGAATGGCGTTGACTACTCTGCAGTTTATGATTATAAACAGTATGTTGAGAAATATCCTGATATTAAGAAAGCATTTGGAACAGATGATGTTGCAACCATCCGCCACTTTGTAAGATATGGAATGAAAGAAGGACGTCAGGCTAAGTCTACATTTGATGTAAATTCTTATGTGAATAATTATAAGGATTTAAGACGTGCCTATGGCAGCGATAAAGTAAAATACTATTATCATTTTATCTGGAATGGTTCAAAGGAAGGCAGAAAGGCTGTTAATGTTCCTCAGGTAATGAATTATGATACAGTATATAATGGAATTGATTACAGCAAGGTTTATGATTATAACTATTATGTAAAGAAATATCCTGATATCAGGAAGGCATTCGGTAAGGATGATGCGGCTGTACTTAAGCATTTTGTCAACAACGGAATGAGAGAATTCCGTCAGGCAAAGGCTGACTTCAATCCTGTAGTTTATAAAAACTATAATGCAGACCTCAAAAAAGCATTCGGTAATAATAATGCGGAATACTACAGACATTACATCAGAAGAGGTTATACAGAACACAGAAAGACTTACTAATTATAAGTAAATCAGACGTCGGAAACGGCGTCTGATTTTTATTTTAAAAAAATGTGAAACATTGGGATAGACTTTTGACACAGTATATTAGATATGATAAAATCAATTATCTATGGGCTGATACTATATTAGCCTGTTTAGTTGTGCAAAAAAATTTTCCATGGGGCACTCCCTGTGGTAATAGTGAGAGGATTGAAATATGGGAAAAATTCAGGTTGAAGATTGTGAGATAGAGGGGCTTAAGGTTATTACCCCTACTGTTTACGGTGATGAACGTGGTTATTTTATGGAGACCTACAATTATAATGATATGAAGGCTGCGGGAATAGATGTAACCTTTGTTCAGGATAATCAGTCTGCTTCCAAGAAGGGAGTGCTGAGAGGACTCCATTTCCAGATTAACTTTCCGCAGGATAAGCTTGTAAGAGTTGTCAGAGGAGAGGTTTTTGATGTGGCAGTGGATCTTCGTCCGGGATCGGCAACATTTGGTAAGTGGCATGGAGTACGCCTTTCCGAAGAGAACAAGAAGCAGTTTTTTATACCTAAGAATTTTGCACATGGTTTTATAGTATTGTCGGATTATGCTGAATTTGCATATAAATGCACAGATTTCTATCATCCGAATGATGAAGGAGGACTTCTGTGGTCCGATCCTGATATCGGAGTAGACTGGCCAATGCCGGAAGGAATGACAGAGGCTGATCTTACCATATCTGACAAGGATCATAAATGGAGCGGCATAAAGGAATATATGAAGGAAAGAGGATTATGATATCATCTATCTGGAATAACAGGGCATTAGCACTCAGACTTGCCAAGAATGATATTAGAAATAAATTTGCCGGTTCTTATCTGGGGATTGTATGGGCGTTTATTCAGCCGGTTGTTACCGTGCTTGTATACTGGCTCATATTTGAGGTCGGTTTTAAGTCCGGTGATAATACAGGCTATCCTTTTGTCCTTTATCTTGTATCGGGAATTGTGCCATGGTTTTTTTTCTCGGATGCACTTTCCGGAGGGACGAACAGTCTTATCGAATACAGCTATCTGGTAAAGAAGGTTGTATTCAATATTGATATCCTTCCGCTTGTGAAGATTATTTCAGCTTTTTTCGTACATATCTTTTTTATAGTATTATCGACACTTATACTTGTATGCTACGGGTATTTTCCCGGATTATATATATTGCAGCTGCCTTATTATATAATATGCAATATGGTGCTGCTTCTCGGGCTGATTCATCTTACGTCGGCGATTACGGCATTTTTCAAAGATATGTTTCAGTTCGTAAATATATTCGTATTACAGCTGGGCGTATGGGTTACGCCTATTATGTGGAATGCTGCGGACAGACTGGGTGATCATCCTGTATTGCTCAGAATTTTCAAATTGAATCCGGTTTATTACATAGTTGACGGCTTTAGAGACAGCCTTCTCCTGAGAAGATGGGTATGGGAAGGAAAAGGCCTGTGGACACTGTATTTCTGGCTGATTACAATTCTTATACTGTTCCTCGGAATGCGGGTTTTTAAGAAACTTAAGGTGCATTTTGCGGATGTATTGTAGGAGGGAATTATGAGCGATTATGCCATTCGAGTTCGGAATGTGTCTAAGCTGTACAAACTATATGACAGAAACCTGGACAGACTCAGAGATTCCCTGGGATTTGGTTCGGGAAAATATAAAGAGCATTATGCATTAAATGATCTCAGCTTTGATATCAGGAAAGGTGACTGCATCGGAATCATCGGTACCAATGGAGCCGGCAAGTCTACAATTCTTAAAATAATAACCGGAGTACTTACTCCCACATCAGGAAATGTGGAGATAGACGGCAGAGTCAGCGCACTTTTGGAACTGGGTGCGGGCTTCAATATGGAATATACAGGTATTGAAAATGTATACCTGAACGGAACCATGATGGGCTTTACAAAAGAAGAAGTTGATAAGAAACTGGATGCGATACTTGAATTTGCCGATATCGGTGAATTTGTTAATCAGCCGGTGAAATCTTATTCTTCCGGTATGTTTGTAAGACTGGCATTTGCTGTTGCAATTAATATTGACCCTGAAATCCTTATAGTAGATGAAGCTCTTTCGGTTGGAGATGTGTTCTTCCAGTCAAAGTGTTATAAAAAATTCGAGGAATTTAAAAAGGCAGGAAAAACCATAGTTTTCGTTAGCCATGATCTTTCAAGTATTCAGAAATATTGTGACAAAGCCATCCTTCTTGACAAGGGAAGAAAAATCGGTGAAGGAAAACCTGCCGATATTATAGACCTTTACAAGAAAGCTATGGTGGGAATGCTGGATGATGAGCCAAAGAAAGGTGATCCGATGACGGCTGATGAGTCATCAGAAAAACCGGCCGGCGGAAAGTATATGAAAGACAGCCTCTCTCTAAACCCGGATATTCAGGAATATGGAGACAAACTTATAGAAATCTGTGATTTTGCAGTGATGGATAAAAGCGGTAAGATTACCGGAACCTTGATAAAGGGTGAGGAATTTACTGTTAAAATAAAGGTAAAAGCCAATATTAAAACAAGTGATCCGATTGTTGCCATGACAATAAAGGATACCAAGGGGACCGATATAACAGGTACAAATACCATGTATGAAGGGGTTAATCTTGGGGATATGTCCGAGGGGGATATCAGAACCGTGAGTTTTACCCAGATGGCTGATATGCAGGGAGGGCAGTATATACTGTCACTTGGCTGTACAAGATTCGAAAATGATGATTTCAGAGTTTATCATAGATTATATGATATCTGCTCATTAAATATCATTTCATCAAAGAATACGGTCGGTTTCTATGATATGAACTCAAAGGTGACTGTAGAGTGATTTTGATCACAGGAGTTTAGGATGGAAGAAAAGATTGGAAGTGTAAAACTGAATTATGATTTTTATTCCGGTGATGACAGCTACAGTGACGGTGATGTAGAGAATACTATTCTGGATATAGTAAAAGAAAGTGCCGGAATCCCGAAGGAGGAAAGAACAGCATTTCTCGAAAAGAAGATTGAAGAGAAAAATGACTGGGCGGTGCTGTATCATTTATCGGAAATCAGAAAAAATATTCTTGAATGGTATGACATAAGGGATGACGCAACTGTTCTTGAAATAGGAGCCGGATGCGGAGCTGTTACAGGCGTACTGTGTGAAAAGGCTAAAGAAGTGACCTGTATAGATCTTTCAAAAAGAAGATCCATGATAAATGCGTACAGGAATACGGACTATGACAATCTCACAATTTATGTCGGGAATTTCAAGGATATAAAGCTGGACCGTAAATTCGATTATGTAACGCTGATAGGTGTTCTGGAATATTCCATCTATTACGTTGGCGGAGATAACCCTTTCATGGATATGATAAGCCGGGCAAAGGATTATCTGGCTCCCGGCGGTAAGCTTATAATAGCAATAGAAAATAAATATGGCCTCAAATACTGGGCCGGTGCCGCAGAGGATCACACAGGAAAAAGATTTGACGGCATAACGGGATATGACGGAGTGGATATTGTAAGAACCTTTTCCCGTGAAACGCTTGAAAAGATGCTGATGGATTCGGGGTTTGAAAAAACAAGCTTCTATTATCCCGTTCCGGATTACAAGATGCCTCTTGAAGTCTATTCGGACAAGAGGCTTCCCAAGAAAGGAAGCATTAAGTCGGTTTCAGCAAATTATGACAGAGAGAGATTCTTATATTTTGACGAGGTTAAGGCTTTTGATTCCATTTGCGAAGACGGGCTGTTCCCCACATTTGCAAACTCATTTCTGGTGGTGGCCGATACAGATAAGAAGGGCTCCATTTTAGACAGCGAAGTTCTGTATGCAAAATATAATTCTCTCAGAGATTTCAAATATTAATCTTCCATCAACGGTCGAGTCAAGTAAAT
>CAMOCO010000031.1 GCA_946610715.1 uncultured Clostridia bacterium
GTGTTTCAGACTGTTTATGAATATGTTTCAGCTGATCTTCATATTCTGGGTAAGACGGATCCATTTACTGAGGGGAAAATGGATGTAGTTCATGGCTTTTTAAATGACCTTACAAAAACTATTCCTAAGGATGAAAAATCCGAAATAGTATCTGAAAACATTGATTTTATCAATGATCTAATAAAGGAAACAAATAAACGTCACATCGAAACTGTCATTAAAATAGGCAGGAAAAGGGATGAGTGGGTAAAGAGAATAAAAAAAGGTGAACTGAATGATACAGAGCTTATCATAGATGAGCCTAAGGTAGTGAAAGGAATTGCTCACGATATAGTTGTATGTTCGGATTATGAAAGCAATTCTGCATATGATGCTGTAAGCACAATAGCCGAAAAATTATATGGTAAAAATATTAATGGTTCAGACGCCGGAAAGCTATTTGTACAGGTAAATGATGAGGTTAAAGCTGAAATAGCTAAGGAACAGAACATTTCCGCAGAAAGGATGAAAGATTACAGTAAGAATTTTGCGGATAGAAATAGTAATAGTCCCATTGGTTATGTTGTGAATATGAATCTGAAAAATGGAGGACCCATATTATCTGAGATTCCGGAAATAATATCCAATATGAAAAAATATAAAACCGAAGAAGATTTTGAACGTCGTGAGAAAGAACTTCAGGAAAAGATAGATCGTAAAGAGAGATTTGATCAGAATATTAAATCTTCAGTCAAGGTATCAAAGGTATTATATAGTAAGCTGTCAGAATATAATAAAGATATAGATGAACAGCTTGACGATCAGAGGTTTCTGAAACAGGCGCTGGAAAAATATACTCATCTTGGGACAGATTATATATATAAGAAGGCTGCTCCTACTGAAGCAATTAATCATATAAATGTGGATGATGCGACAAATGATGTAGATCTTTTTGTGTCAGATTTTCATGATGCGGTTATGCCGATATACTATAAACATGAGGATGATAATACTCTGGATACACCCGATGGTAAAAAGGCTTTTGATAATGCCAAGCTTGCTGATGATATTAAAATCTTTAATGATTCGGCAAAAAAGTGTCTGGAAGAAATGCAAAAAGATAATGTAGCAGATGCAGAGGTGAGGCACTATAAGAGGGAACTTTATTATCTTAATAAGCAGAGAAAAAGAATGGGATACTTCTCTGAACGGACGCTTCAGGATGATGAATATGTGAAGTCGCTTGATGAAATGAGTGAAAAAATCAGTGACTCCATAGCAAATGACGCAGTAGGTGATAAATGTCATGAACAATTCATCCGGTCTTTAAAAGATCAAAAAAGATTATACAATAAGATGCGGTCTGCCGGTGCGGATGGAAATGTAGATGCATACAGTAAGTATTCTGATCTCTTACAGAAAAATTCTGAGATACTAAAAAAGAATATAAAAGAATGCCGGGATTATGAGGGGAAAGAGCTTATATGCAGGAATATGACCGGCAAGAAAATAGATAGATTTGAAATATTTGAAAATGCCTCAAAAGCAGCATCCCGGATTTTTAAGAAACCGGAACCGAACTATGACTCCTATATATATCTGCATACCGGGAATTATTCCGGCGGCTCAATGGAAGAAATGCAGAGCAATATGGCGAAGGTGATGGCAGCTTATTCACTTCAGAAGCTGGGTAAACCATTTAATGTGAAGCAGATTCATAAAATGTCGGAGCATATTAAACAATTATATGTTCTGGATGAATTAGATAATGCCCTGCTCCCTGATAAGCAAAATGGTAAAGAAAAGTTCAGGAAAATGAGCGAGATAATGAAGAATAAGGATACTATTCTTCAGGAGGGCGAAAAAAGAAGAAGGGAAATATATGAAATAAAAGGAAAAGCTTACGATGATTATGTAAAAGATATGAAGACACTTAAAGAGTCACTCAGAAAAGCTGATGGCAGGAGTGATGAATATAAGGGGCTGTATAATGCGATAAAAGCAGCATCTGAATTGGGAGAAAAAACAAAGGATATGTCTCCGTCAAAAAAAGCCGAAGCTTTCAGGCAGGCAAATATTGGGGTTATATATGCTGTTCAGAAATATGTTAAGGGTAAGGAGAAAAAACGTTTTCAGGACAAAGGAAATGATGCCTTTGATAACTCAATGGACGCCCTCAGTATTGTGTCCAAGTATACCAAGAAAGAGGGACAAATGGTTAATGAGAAGGTTGACAGAGTTATAAGAGATATTAACAAAATTCGTAAGGATGATAACCTTGAACAGATTAATAAGTTTGAACAGAAATATGGAGCGGAGAGAGCAAAAAAAGCGGCTGATAAGAGAATGGAGAAAGCTGCCGGTAAATCGGCGGCTGCGTTAAAATAAGATTCCGGGATTCGGATATAACCATTAGAATTAAGCAATCTTTTGACACTTATGCCATATTGTTGTATGATGGCATAAGTGTCATTGATTTTTATGATTGTAAATCAGAAAGAGGATTATCATGATGAAATTAGAACCGATTGTTGTATCACTGCTTGATACCGATCTATACAAATTCAACATGGATCAGGTAATATTTCATAAGCATACCGATCTTTGCGGACAGTACTATTTTAAATGTAGAAATGCGGATGTAAAGTTTACTCCCGAAATGGTAGAGGAGATAAACGCACAGGTTGATCATCTCTGCTCCCTCAGATTTAAAAAAGATGAGCTGGATTATCTTCGAAGCATTCGTTTTATTAAGAATGACTATGTTGAATTCCTCAGACTCTGGCATCCGATCAGGGATTATGTGTCCATCAGTCTGAAGGATAACGGTGAACTCAGGATTGTTGTAGAGGGACCGCTCTTCTCTGCAATGCAGTTTGAAATATATCTTCTTGAGATTGTCAATGAAGTATATTTCCGCATGAATTATGATTATGAGACACTCAGAAAATCAGCCGGTGAAAGACTGGATGCAAAGATTAAGGCATTTAATGATGGAACCTATACATTTAAGTTTGCCGAGTTTGGATGCAGAAGGAGACTTTCCCGTGAGTGGGAGGACGTGGTTGTAAGAAGGCTTGTGTCTGAAACCAAGAACTGTGTCGGCACATCGAATGTTTATCTTGCCATGAAATACAATGTAACACCAATAGGAACCTATGCACATGAATTTGTTCAGATGTATCAGGGTATTGATTCCATTCCGCTGGCATTTACAAATCATCATGCAATGAATGACTGGTATGACGAATATAAGGGTGATAACGGAACTGCTCTTACTGACACTATTACAACGGATCTCTTCCTGCTGGATTTTGACAGAGCAATGGTCAACAACTACAACGGTGTGCGTCACGACAGTGGCGACCCTTATGAGTGGGGCGAGAAAATAATAGCACATTACAAGAAATACGGTGTAGATCCGAAGACCAAGCTGCTTCTCTTCAGTGACAGCCTTGATTTTGATAAGGCAGAAAAGTTATATCAATATTTTAAAGATAAGACAAAGGTTTCCTTCGGTATCGGAACATTTGTTTCAAATGATACAGAAGAAAATGCACTTAATATAGTGATCAAGCTTCAGTACGTAAACGGACGTCCTGTAGCAAAGCTTTCGGATGATCCGGGCAAGTCCATGTGCAGGGATGAAAAATTCCTGGATTACCTCAGGAGGTCGGTTGACTTCCGCCTGAATCGTGTTACGAAACCTTGAAAGATTCATTAGGGAAGAAATAATAAAAGTGTCAGTTGATCAGGCTGGCACTTTTTTAGATGATTGATTATTGTATCTGGAGGATATGATATGGAGAAGTGGTACAAGTACTTATATTATACTGAAAATGTTGCAGTCAATATAGAACGGGTAGATGTTGTTGAAGCAATCACCGGCAGGGAAACTCTGGACTATGTGCTGAGGACGTTAAAGCTTCTGGATGAAATAAGGGGAGACTATAATCTGACAGACAGGGAGTATGAGATAATCAGGACCGTGCTTCAGTGGTCTGAGGTTGCGAAGGGCGGTACTGTAGAAGACAGAGCGAACTGGCTGAAGAAGGGCTATCCTCTTAATATTCACAACATTGCGTCTGCAGAGATTTACAGGGAGGAGACAGGAGATAGCGATGAACTTACATATATTTTGATCAAGACCCACGGAATGATCGGTCAATGTCTCAGAGGAGAAGTCCCGGTTGCCGGAAATGCCGAACTGGCGGGGATGACTGATCCGGACGGCCGTATGCTGCAGGCTTTAAATGAATGTATCATACGCGGAGTCAGTGATTCCTTGTGGGAGCGGGTCTATGACAGGGCAGTAGAGCTTATAAAAAGAGTAATAAAGGGTGATCTTTATGAATTTGACAGTATCACCAGGATACATGGACTATTGCCCGGAATAGGAGATGTTCCTGAGAAACTGATTTCCTTGTTTGAAACGGAGTTCTTTCCCAAATATGAACTTTGGTATTTTGAGGCGGCACTTTCGGATTTTTCGGCAGAACAGATAACGGAAATATTGAAAGAACTTTCAGAGAAAATCCCGAGTCGGAATAATATAAAGTATATTTCCTTCAAGCCGCTTGCTGACAGCCTTTACTATGATTATGAAAATAAGAAACATATAAATGTCTATAAGAAAAGGATTATAGAAAAATATCTGAGGGATAACAGTACTGAAAATGTGGAGCTCTCGGTTGAAATGTCCGGCGGTGCGGCACTGGTTGATTTTAAATTCACGAAGGTTTGTGAGAAGCTTATTGAATTTTGCGTAGAGGCAGAGAGGAGCGGGCTGCTGACATTTGAGAAGAGTATCACTGTACTTTATGATATGTTTGGATTCAGGAGAGATGAATTTGACAGGCTGAACAATGAGGATAAGTATCTTGATACCATGAACGCATCAGAGAATTCCACCAAGAATTCCATAATAGATTATGTTGTTGGAAATACGGTTGTGGACGTCGGAAGCGGCGGAGGAGTGCTGCTGGATCTGCTGGAGGATAAGTATCCGGATAAGAATATTATAGGAACCGACATTTCCGAAAATGTGATCGATGTGCTGAATAAGAAGAAAAAATCAGAGGGGCATAAATGGAATGTGAAAAGGCATAACTTCGTGGACGGTCCGTTTCTTGTGGAAGGTAGAACAGGGAAGATAAATTCCATAATATTTTCCTCTATCATACATGAGATATTTTCCTATACAGAAACTGCCGAAGGGCGCTTCAATATAGATACAGTGAAGACGGCACTGAAGAATGCCTATGAATCACTGAGACCAGGAGGACGGATAATAATCAGGGACGGAGTTAAAACCCCCGTGCCAATTAAGGAAAATGGAGAAATTGATACTCCGGCGGATACTCTGGCGGTTACATTCCTTGAAAAATCGGGAATGGACTTTTTCAAGAACTATATGAAGGATTTTGAAGGACTTCCCGATATTCAGGACAGAAGAATCCTGATTGATGAAGAAGAGTGCAGAGTAGAGGGATGCACCAATTTTATCCGTGAATTCCTGTATACGTATACATGGGGGCAGGAATCCTACAGTCATGAAGTACAGGAGCAGTTCGGGTATTTTACAATAGAAGAGTATGAGGAGTTCTTTAAGAGCCTTGGAGCGAGGGTGATTCGGGCGGATGCATTTCTTGAACCCGGATATCCGGAACATCTGAAATCCAAGATTGTCCTTGAGCCGGACAAATATCCTGATTCCAATTGTATTGTGGTAGTGGAAAAGCCATATCTCGTTGCATGATGTATCTTGACAATATCATCGGATTTCGCTATTATTTTACGAGCTGTATCCATATGGTTACAGCGTGATTTATTATGTTTTACAAAAAAAAGAAAAGGAGAAGCCAAAATGAGAAAAATTGACTATTCAGACAAGACACTAAAGAATTCGCGTATCGGGCTTAGCTTTCGTGAGAAAGTTGAGACTGCAAGGTATCTTGACCGACTAGATATCGAGGCTATCGAGCTACCGGCCATTGAGAATGTGCAGGTTGACAGCCTACTAGTAAAGTCAATTGCGGCTGCTCTAAGTAATGCTGTTCTTGCAATAGATGTGGGATGGACAGAGGAAGGAATTGACATCGCATGGGCTGCTTTGGAAAGTGCGCTTAAAAAACGTCTTCAGGTTGTTATCCCTGTAAGTGCAGTACAGATGGAATATAAAGTACATAAGAAACCCCCTGTGGTTCTTCAATTAATAGAAACTCTTGTAAAGAAATGTAAGACACTCTGCGAGGATGTGGAGTTTGTTGCTGAGGATGCAACAAGAGCTGAAAGAGATTATCTTAAGGATGTGATAGATACAGCAATTAATGCCGGAGCTACCAAGGTTACCGTATATGATGATGCGGGAACCATGATGCCTCCCGAGACTGCTGAATTTATCGGATATGTAAAGAATATTATAAATGGAAGAGTTGTCCTGGGAGCCGGAACATCGGATGCACTGGGAATGGCTGATATTTGTGCTGTTGAATCCGTTATAGCCGGAGTGGACGCTCTCAGTGTTGCCGTTTACGGGGATTCAGCGGACATTCAGGGAGTTACAAGGATACTTCTGGCATGCTCGGAAAAATGCGGGGCAGAGCCGAATGTAAAGAATACCGAGCTCCAGCGCAATTGTGAGTTTATATTCCGTATGAATGATACTGAGTATGATAAAAGAACGCCATTTGATGCTGGAGTCAGGGGCAAGGATGAATTCAATATCGGAGAACTTGGAGTAGGCGATGATATCAGTGTTGTATCGGAAGCGGTAAACAAGCTGGGATATGATCTGTCCGAGGAAGATATGAAAAATGTCTATGAGAAAGTGAACAGAGAAGCAGCGAAGAAGAATATTACAGCAAGAGATCTTGATGCGATTGTTGCAAGTACTGCGCTTCAGGTACCACCGACTTACGAACTTGTAAGTTATGTTATCAATTCGGGAAATATAATATCCGCAACGGCAAATATCTCACTTAATTATAATGGTGAAACATTATCGGGAGTAAGTATAGGAGATGGTCCGATTGATGCGGCTTTTCTCGCAATGGAAGGAATTATAGGACATCATTATGAGCTGGATGATTTCCAGATTGATGCCGTAACCGAAGGAAGAGAAGCATTGGGTGAGGCACTTATACGTCTGCGTGCCGATAACGGCAGACTATATTCCGGAAGAGGAATATCAACGGATATAATAGGTGCAAGTATCAGAGGATACATAAATGCTCTCAACAAGATCGTATATGAACAGTAATAATAGTCGGAGGTAATATATGAGACTTTCATTTTCCACGCACGGATGGTGCGATAAAGAGTGGGATTTTCTGGTGGATTCCGCTGCTGTAAACGGCTTGTCAGGTATCGAGATAGCAAGTGACCAGTGTATACAGTTTTCAAAGGACGGTGGTCCTTTCCATAAATATAATATTACGGCAACTGTCAGAAATCTGAGAGAAAAAGGAATTGCCATAGCTGCGCTCAATGCAGGCTGTGATATGTCATCTCCTGCACTTTCGGTTGAGGCTGAGGAAGAGATAATATCCAGGATAAAGCTTGCGCAGTCCCTTTCCGTTAAGTATGTTATTTTGTTCGGTGCTAAAGGCGGAGATATAAATATCTCGAAGAAAGTGATCAGTAAAGTTCTTCCCGAGGCGAGAAAGAGAGGAATAACTCTTCTTGTAAAAACCAGCGGAATGTATGCAAATACAGCTGTTTTGAAGGAGCTGCTCGATGAATTTGCATGTGACGACCTTGGTGCCAGCTGGAATATATATGCTCCATATCGTGAGTTTAATGAAGATCCGCAGACAACCATACAGAATCTTGGTGCATACGTAATGCATGTGCATGTATGTGACTCCAAGGATTCTCATGGTGATATAAAGCATGCCCTTGTGGGAGAGGGTGATCTTCCTATTCCAGAAATGGTTACAGCCCTTGCATCAATAAATTATGACGGCTTCATGTCCCTCAGGTGGGATCCGTTATGGATACCGGGACTTGATGATCTTGATGTTATTTTGACACATTATGCTGCGACAATAAGCAGATACGGAAATACTGCAAGGAAGAAGTCGCACCTTTATGATAACAGAAGTCATACAGGTAATTATATATGGAAGCATGACGATCTTATAGATCTTACATTTGGTCAGCTCCTTGATAAGGTAGTTGAGGAGTTCCCGGATCAGATTGCATTTAAGTATACAACTCTTGATTATACAAAGACATATAAGCAATTCAGGGATGATGTGGACAGATTTGCCAGAACCCTGTTATCACTGGGAGTACGCCCCGGAAAACAGGTTGCCATCTGGGCAACAAATGTTCCGCAGTGGTTTATAACATTCTGGGCGGTAACGAAGATAGGCGCCGTACTTGTCTCTGTAAATACAGCTTATAAGATTCATGAGATAGAGTACCTGCTGAAGCAGAGTGATACTCATACTCTTGTAATGATAGACGGATGGAGAGATTCGGATTATGTTGCAACAATGAAGGAACTCTGTCCTGAGATGAATGATATAAAGCCGGGAGAGCAGCTCCATTCGAAGAGACTTCCGTTCCTTCGAAATATTATTACTGTAGGCTGCAGGCTTCCGGGATGCCTCACATGGGAGGAGTCTCTGCTTCGTGCCGAAAGTGTTCCGAATGAGGAACTTCAAAGATATGCGGCTGCAGTTGATAAGAATGATGTCTGCAATATGCAGTATACCAGCGGTACCACAGGATTCCCTAAGGGCGTAATGTTAACACATTATAATGTGGTAAATAACGGAAAATATATAGGGGATCATATGGATCTATCCACTGCCGACCGTATGATGATACAGGTTCCGATGTTCCATTGCTTCGGAATGGTGCTTTCCATGACGGCAGGAATAACCCATGGTGCAACCCTGTATCCGCTTCCTTATTTCTCACCAAAGCCTGCGCTTGAATGTGTTCATAAGGAGAGGATTACCACATTCAACGGTGTTCCTACCATGTTTATTGCAATGAATCAGCATCCTGATTTTGAGAAGACGGATTTTTCATCAGTCAGAACAGGTATCATGGCGGGCTCAAACTGTCCGGCAGAACTTATGAAGCAGGTTACGGAAATTATGAACATGAAAGAAATAGTAAGTGTTTACGGTCAGACCGAGTCAAGTCCCGGAGATACGATGAGCAGTTACTATGATCCGCTTGATGTCCGTACCGATACGGTAGGATCGGCATTTGCAAATGTAGAATGTAAGATAGTTGATCCTGAGACCGGAGAAGATTGTCCTGTGGGAGTTGACGGCGAATTCGTTGCAAGAGGTTATAACATAATGAAGGGCTATTACAAGATGCCCAAGGCTACATCCGAAACAATTGATAAGGACGGATGGCTCCATACCGGAGATCTTGCAAGAATGGACGAGAATGGAAATTATTATATCACCGGACGTCTTAAGGATATGATAATCCGCGGTGGAGAAAATATATATCCGAAGGAAATAGAAGAATTCATATATACTCATCCGGCAGTAAAGGATGTGCAGGTTATCGGAGTTCCGGATAAGAGAATGGGTGAGGAGATAATGGCATGTATAATCCTTAAAGAGGACGAAACCGTTACGGTGGAGGAAATGAAGGAATATATCACTGCCTCGATAGCTCGTCATAAGGTTCCGAAATATATTGAATTCATGGATGAATTCCCGATGAATGCAGCCGGAAAGATACTTAAATATAAAATGAGAGATGATGCAGCAAAGCGTCTTGGCCTTTGATGCAATATTTATCGAAATGGAAAGAAGGGAAGATTAATGTCTTTTAAAGAATTTGAACCGGGTGAAATGGTGACAATGGATGGAAATGAAGCGGCTGCTTTTGTCGCATATCATTTTTCGGAGATTGCAGCCATATATCCCATAACACCATCCAGCCCAATGGCAGAATATACGGATGAGTGGTCTGCAAAAGGAAAACTGAACCGTTACGGACAGCCTGTAAGTCTTGTTGAAATGCAGTCAGAAGCCGGTGCAATTGGCGCTGTTCACGGAGCGGTAACATCAGGAGCATTTGCAACAAGCTTTACCAGTTCACAGGGCCTTATGCTTATGATACCGGTGCTTCACAGGATTTCGGGCGAGAGACTTCCTGCGGTTCTTCATGTTGCGGCAAGAACAGTAGGAACTCATGGCATGAGCATATTCGGAGATCATTCCGATGTTATGAACTGCCGTCAGACAGGTTTCGCGCTTCTTTGTTCATCATCTGTTCAGGAAGTTATGGATATAGCTGCAGTAGCACATCTTTCTGCAGTTAAGTCCAGCATACCGTTTATGCATTTCTTTGATGGATTCCGTACCAGCCATGAACTTGCGAAGGTAGAAGTAATAGACTATAAGAAGCTTGATGAACTTGTAGATGAAGATGCTGTCAGACATTTCAGGGAAAATGCTCTTAATCCTGAGCATCCTATGCTTAGAAATACTGTTCAGAACGGAGATGTATATTTCCAGACCAGAGAAGCAAATAATAAGGATTATGCCGAGCTTCCTGATGTGGTTGAGTCTTATCTGGAGGGCATCTCAAAGATTACGGGAAGAGAGTATCATATATTTAATTATTACGGAGCTCCGGATGCGGACAGAGTTATAGTAGCAATGGGCTCTGTTGCGGGCGCAGTATGTGAAACCGTGGATGCACTCAATGCAGCCGGTGAAAAGGTAGGATTCATAAATGTGCACCTGTACCGTCCGTTCTCAATAGAGCATTTCCTTAAGGCAATGCCTGAAACCGTAAAGAAAATTGCGGTACTTGACCGCTGCAAGGAAATGGGCAGCGCCGGAGAACCGCTCTATCAGGATGTATGTACAGCTTATACGAATAAAAAATCAGATGTTACTATTGTAGGCGGCAGATACGGACTTTCATCCAAGGATACAAGACCTGATCATATAGCTGCCGTATATGAAAATCTTAAGCTTGAAGAGCCGAAGAATTCATTTACCATAGGAATCGAGGATGATGTAACTCATCTGAGCCTTCCTATCGTGAAGGGCAAGGTAAAGAGACCTAAACATATAACAGCATGTAAATTCTGGGGACTCGGAAGTGACGGAACTGTTGGTGCCAATAAGAATTCAGTTGATATAATCAATTCGGCTACTAAGAAATATGCCCAGGCTTACTTTGAATATGATGCAAAGAAATCCTTCGGTGTTACAAGATCCCATCTTAAGTTTTCGGATCAGCCGATCAAGGGAAGTTATCTTGTTCAGGAAGCAAACTTTGTTGCCTGCTCCAATCAGCAATTCATACTTGATTATGACATAGTGGATGATATAAAAGAGGGCGGAAGCTTTCTTCTTAATACAGGATGGTCGCTTGAGGAACTGAATACGATGCTGCCTGCAAAGGTTCGCCGTATTCTTGCGGAAAAGAAGATTGATTTCTATACGATAGATGCAACGGATATAGCCCAGGAGCTCGAACTTGGACCGCATACAAATGTTATACTTCAGGCAGCATTCTTTGCCATAGCCGATATCATTCCGATTCAGGAAGCGGCTGAGCATATGAAGAATGCAGTAAGAAAAACATATTTCAAAAAGGGCGAAGCGGTAGTTGCAAAGAATATTGCGGCTATTGAAAGAGGAATCAATGGATTTAAGAAGGTAGAAATACCCGCAGACTGGATAAATGCTGCAGATGAGGAAAAAGACGAGGTTGATGACCGTCCCGATGTTGTTAAAAACATCCTTGAACCACTTAACAAGCAGAAGGGTGACGAGCTTCCGGTATCATCATTTATCGACAGACAGAATGGCGCCATAGAAATGGGCCTTACAGCATATGAAAAGAGAAATATCGCAGTTCAGGTACCGTCATGGGATGTGACTAAATGTGTGCAGTGTAACAGATGCTCCATGGTATGCTCACATGCGGTTTTGAGACCTTATCTTTTAAATGAAGAAGAAGCAAAGGCAGCACCTGAAGAGGTTGTAATGGCTGATGCAAAAGGTAAAGGCGTTGAAGGTATGAAATATACACTTCAGTGCAGTACGGCGGATTGTACAGGTTGTCAGAGTTGTGTAAATAACTGTCCTACAGGCGCTCTTACGATGCAGCCTGTTCCGGAAGTAGACCTTACAGCATGGAATTATTGTCTTAATCTTGATGATAAGCCTGACTTCTTCGATCCGTATTCAGTAAAGGGTAGTCAGTTCAGACGTCCGCTGCTCGAGTTTTCGGCCGCTTGTGCAGGCTGCGGCGAGACAGTATATGCAAAGCTTATGACACAGCTTTTCGGAGACCGCTGCTACTGGGCAAACGGAACCGGTTGTTCACAGGCGTGGGGAGCTCCTATGCCGGGAATACCTTATACGGTAAATAAAAAGGGACATGGTGTTGCATGGGGCAACAGCCTGTTTGAAAATAATGCAGAGTATAGCCTTGGTATGTATCTTTCTGTTAAACAGCAAAGAGAGACCGAAAAACTTCGTACCGAAAAATTGCTTGAGATAACCGAAAATGCAGCTCTTAAAGAGGCTGCCGAAAACTGGATCAGACTCTATGATGATTTCGATGCATCGGTAAAGGCAAGTAATGACTATGTGAAAGCACTGGAAGAAGCGCTTAGTTCCGGATGCCCGGAAGAAGAATCAAAAATAATCGATGAGATACTTAAAGCAAAGGATCAGCTTACCAAGAAGACATTCTGGATGTATGGTGGAGACGGCTGGGCATATGATATAGGCTTTGGCGGTCTGGATCATGTTATAGCTTCAGGTCAGGATATAAATGTATTTGTTATAGATACTGAGGTTTATTCCAATACCGGAGGCCAGTCAAGCAAGGCGACCCCATTGGGAGCTGTTGCCAAGTTTGCATCAAGCGGTAAGAAATCACCTAAGAAAGATCTGGGATCCATGCTTATGACCTACGGCAATGTATATGTAGCTCAGGTGGCAATGGGTGCAAGTCCGGAGCAGCTGCTTAAGGCATTTAAGGAAGCTATGGCTCACAAGGGACCATCCGTAATAGTTGCTTACACTCCATGTACTGCTCACGGAATGAAGTGCGGCATGGGCGGAGCTCAGCAGGAAATGAAGAGGGCTGTCCAGGCAGGCTACTGGCTGCTCTGGAGATATGATCCCGAAACCGGTGAGATGCACCTTGATTCCAAGGAGCCGGATACACCACTTGAGGATTTCCTTGACGGAGAGGTTCGTTATAACCTTCTTAAGAGAACATTCCCGGAAAATGCAGAGGAGCTTTTTGGCAAGAGTAAGAAAAGGGCAGAAGAGAGATATAAGAAATTCCTCGAAATGTCTTCAGATCATAAATAAACCGGTAATCTCCGGCGGAGCAGCCGCTCCGCCGGTTTTTTGGAATTAAAAGAAATATCAACCATATCGTATTCATGTAGTTGGAGGTGCCAAGTGGATAAATATGATGAAATGCATTTTGCAAAATTAGATACAGACAGAGAAAAAAGAACCGGATTTCCGGAGGTTGTATTTTGCGAAGGTAAGAGAGATGAATATCTTGTGCAGATATATAAAAGGCTTCTGGAAAATGACGGGCGTGTTTTCGGTACCAGGGCCAACCTTCATCAGTATGAAACTGTAAAGACAGCAATTCCCGGTGTTCAGTATAATGAGGTTTCGAAAATTTTGAAGTGTGCTGCTGACGACAGTGCCTCGAAAAATACATCGGAAGGAATAGGACTTATCACTGTCTGCACAGGCGGCACGGCGGATATTCCCGTTGCGGAAGAAGCGGCAGAGACTGCGGAATACTTTGGAGGAAGGGTTAAAAGGATATATGATGTGGGAGTAAGCGGAATTCACAGAGTCCTGTCCAAAGCTGAAGAGATAAGAGAGGCAAATTGTGTTATAGTCGTTGCCGGAATGGAAGGAGCCCTTGCAAGTGTAATTGGGGGACTGGTCGAAAATCCTGTAATTGCGGTTCCTACTTCGGTAGGCTATGGAGCAAGTATGGGAGGGTTGTCGGCACTTCTTACAATGATTAATTCCTGTGCAAATGGAATAACCGTTGTCAATATCGACAACGGTTATGGTGCAGGGTATGTTGCAACCCAGATTAACAGACTGGCATGTGGGAGTAAGAATTAGAAATTTCCCAATATACTTAAAATAGCTGTAAGTATAAATATGATCATAAAAACAATAGTAAATGTTATTGCAGCCTTCTGATTTTGCTGCGCAGTATTTACCGGTCTGCTGACTATAGACTGCGGCGGACGATAGGCTTTATTTAATTGAGTTTTTTGATACATTTTTTCGGGATATGCAGTTACATTCTGAGTTGGTCTTCCCGGAATATAGGAGCCGTTTGAGGCGTGAGAATGATTCCAGTATTCATCCATTTCCGAACTGTATTCATCAGAGGAATAAGTTGCATTTAGTATGATCCCTGAATTGTTCTCCACATTCTGAGAGCGGGTTCTGTATATTTTACCGCATTTCGGGCATAGGCCCACATACATATGATAATCGAATTTGTTACCGCAATTTTGACAATATACTTTCATGCTTTCCTCCCCGAAACTCGCTCTAAGTCACTTGACACTATTATTTATTATATCAACAATATTTGTCTTGTTCAATAATAAGCCTGCTTGCGAATATGGGGAGTATGATTTATACTGAATGAAGTGGCAGAAATATGAAGCAGCATCGGAGGTTTTAATGAGTAAGTCTTTATATATTGAATGTAATACCGGAATAAGCGGTGATATGAGTGTTGCCGCACTCCTTGATCTTGGGGCTGACAGGGAAGTCCTTGATAAAATGTTAAGCAGTCTGAAGAAAAATGTAGGTGGCTTTGATACAAAGATTACAAGGGTTTCCAAGTCAGGTATCGGAGCACTGGATTTTGATGTTATTCTTGAGCAGGATGCAATGGATCATGATATGGAATATCTCTACGGTCACATCCATAATCAGGGCGGAGACCATGACCATGAGCACCATCATCACGACCATGACGATGAAGATCATGAGCACCATCATCACGACCATGATCATCATCACGACCACGAAGGTCACGGCCACCATCATGACCATAGGAGCTTCCGGGATGTTAAGGAGATTATAGAGAAGACTGAAATGACAGAAGGCGCAAGGGCGCTGGCGTTAAAGATATTCTCAATAGTTGCGAATGCTGAAGGTGCAGTGCATGACAGACCTGTGGATGAGGTTCATTTCCATGAAGTTGGGGCCGTGGATTCGATAGTAGACATTCTTTCGGCGGCAGTATGTTATGATAATATCTGTACAACCTATGGGATTGAAAAATGCTTCATAACGAAGCTTGTAGACGGAACAGGTACTATCAGATGTCAGCATGGCATAATACCGGTACCGGTGCCGGCGGTTATGAAGATAGCTGAGCAGACAGACATAAAGATTTCCATCTCCGAAAGGAAAGGGGAATATGTTACACCAACCGGCGCGGCATTTTCGGCTGCGGTAATGACAGACAGCATTCTGCCGGAAAGCTTCAGCGTTGTTAAAGTGGGAATCGGTGCAGGCAAGAGAGATTATGAAATTCCGGGAATGGTAAGGGCAATTATAATTGAGTCATAAAAGGGGGAAAATACAGTGGCAATAAATCCAATTGAAATGCTTCAGATCGGAGGAAGAATCCAGACATTTAAAGAGCAGCATCCCAGAGTTCCGGCATTTATAAAGAAGGTTGGAAAAGAAGCAATCAAAGAAGGCGCAATAGTAGAAGTAAAAGTAACCTCAGTAGAAGGAACGGATTATGTGACAAATATCAGGCTCACTGCAGAGGATATTGAGATGTTGAAAGTAATTGCAGGAAAATAACCATAAAATAAGTCTGATAAATCTCAATTATTTGTGAAAAATAATAAAATTTTAATTTGTTGAAAAAAAAGGTTGCAAATAATTGGAGCTTGTAATATACTAAGCAAGTGCTCTTGAGAGAGCACAAGTTTTTTCGGGCCGCTAGCTCATTTGGTAGAGCACCTGACTCTTAATCAGGGTGTGCGGGGTTCGAGCCCCCGGCGGCCCACTCCAGGAGGGCTGAGGACTTTGTGTAGGCAAGGTTTTTGGCTCTTTTTTTATTAAAAAACAAGTGTTGAGAGGAGGATTATCAATGTCATTTCTTTGTCCAAATTGTGGAATGAATCTGGAAGACGGAGTAAGATTCTGTATTCGTTGCGGTGCCGATATGACACAGTATTCTTCACCTTATCAGGTTGACTACCAGCAGCCTCAGCAGGGAGACTACCAGCAGCAGATGCAGCAGAATTATGTATCATCAACAGGCGCAAGCGGTTTCGTAGGTGCTAATGAAGGTGGTTCGTTCTCACTTAAGAACGGAAGGTTTATGAATGTCCTTTCCGGAGAAGGTTTTGTAAATGAGGATGCGATCATTACAGACAAGCGAATCTATTACAGCGCAAAGTCAGGAATCGTCAATATCAATTCCCATGAAGAAATTGTAAACATCGAGGACGTGACGGGAACAAAGATTGCGGATTATAAACCTTACTCTCTTTTTATATTTGCGGGACTTGCATTTATCATAAGTCTTATCACGGGAAACGGTGCTATGATATTAAGCGGATTAATAACTGCGCTTATTTTTGTTATTATATTCTTTATAACCAAGAAATCGTTCCTTAAAATAGAGTATGCAGGCGGAAATATCCATTTCAGCGTTAAAAAGTACGGACTTCAGAATGTAAGAGCTTTTCAGCGTCAGATATATATTATAAAAGATGAAATGGAAAAGCAGAAAAATCAGGCGCAATAATAATTTATTTAATTGAAATAATTATTTATATAATATAAAATATGATATTAATTAGATCGTAAAG
>CAMOCO010000032.1 GCA_946610715.1 uncultured Clostridia bacterium
TCTGTCATTTATATATCTTGTCGAATAATCGACTGCCGCAACAAGCGCTTCATCACTGATAGTTACACTATGATAATCCTCATACCGTCCTACAATTCCTTTCAGAATAGCGATTGTCTCATCTCTGTCCGGTTCATCTATTGTAACCGGCTGAAAACGTCTTTCCAGTGCGGCATCCTTTTCAATATGCTTTCTGTATTCTGCAAGAGTGGTAGCTCCTATAACCTTGATCTCTCCTCTTGATAGTGCCGGTTTAAGAATATTGGAAGCATCATTTGTACCTTCAGCTCCACCTGCTCCGATAAGAGAATGAAGTTCATCAATAAATAAAATAATATTTTCATTAAGCTTAACTTCATTAATGAGATTCCTGATACGTTCTTCAAAATCTCCTCTATATCTGGATCCCGCTACCATTCCCGAAAGGTCCAGTGCATATATCTTACGGTTTTTCATATTTTCAGGAACATTTCCTTCCGCAATAAGAAGAGCCAGCCCTTCAACCACCGCAGTCTTACCTACTCCCGGTTCACCAACAAGGCAGACATTGTTTTTCATTCTTCTGGACAGAATCTGCATAACTCTGAGAATCTCATTACGGCGGCCGATAACCGGATCCAGCTTATCCCTCTCGGCTTCAGCGGACATATTTCTGGCATATTTATCCAGCATTGGTGTAGCACTTCTCACTATGCCGCGTCCTGACATATATGCTTTACAATCCTGCTCCGCAAATCTTTTGCCCAGACCGAAGCTCCTTATAATGTCCATATAAAGCTTCTCAAAATTAACCTTTACGGATTCAAGCAACTTATATGCGGCGCAGTCTCTGTTCTTCAAAATTCCCAGCATTGCGTGACCCGTACCCACAACAGTGGAACCGAGACGAATAGACTCATCATTTGCATCACTGAGAACCTTTTCCAGTTTAACGGAATAACGCCTGCCGCCGGCCTTCTCACTATCGGCAGGATCATAAACCTGGTTTATCATATAAAACAGATTATCCGGTTTTATTCCCGCATCTACCATAGTCCTATAGGCAACGCCCTTATGATAGGTAAGTAAAGCAAAAAGCAGATGCTGAGTTTCAACATTTCTGCTTTTCATCTTTTTGGCATTGAATCCGGCCTCTATTAATACTTTTTCCAAATCTTCTGAATAATTATATTCTTTATTACTCATTGAGCTAAGTCCTTATTGTTCATCTATTGCTTTTCCGATGTCATGCCTCATATATTTATTTTCGAAATCAACCCACTGGGTTGCATCATATGCATTCTTTCTTGCTTCAAAAAGGTCCTTACCCAGTGCGGTGATACCGATGACACGACCACCGTTTGTAACTATACGGCCCTCATCATCAAACTTTGAACCTGAGTGAAATGCATAATATCCGTCCTTATCATTAAAAGCTTCAAGACCTGTTATAGGGAATCCCTTCTTATAACTTACAGGATATCCATCAGATGCAAGCATTACACAAACTGCCGCATTATCCTCAAATTCAAGTGTAATCTCATCCAGCGTGCCGTCAACGCATGCTTCCATAACATCGATTATGTCATTCTTTAATCTCGGAATAACAACCTGTGCTTCCGGATCACCGAATCTGGCATTATACTCCAATACCTTAGGACCGTCTTCGGTGAGCATGAGTCCGCAGAACAGAACTCCCTTGAAAGGTCTGCCTTCAGCAGCCATAGCATCAATTGTCGGCTGATAGATATATTTATTACAAAATTCTTCAATTTCTTTTGTATAGAACGGACTTGGAGAAAATGTACCCATTCCGCCTGTATTAAGTCCGGTATCCCCATCTCCTGCTCTCTTATGATCCTGAGCTGAGGTCATAGGTCTAACGGTTTTTCCGTCTGAGAAGCAGAGAACAGAAACCTCGCGTCCCGTCATAAACTCCTCGATAACAACCTTGTCACCGGCAGAACCGAATTTTTTATCTATCATTATTTCTTTTATTCCGTCTCTCGCTTCCTCTATAGTTCCGCAAATGAGAACACCCTTTCCGAGAGCAAGTCCGTCAGCCTTAAGTACATAAGGAGCCTTAATGGTTTCAAGATATTTAAGTGCCTCTTCAGCATCTGAAAAAGTTTCATATTTTGCAGAAGGAATATTATATTTTTTCATAAGATCCTTGGAAAATGCCTTGGATGCCTCTATAAAGGCTGCATTCTTCCTTGGTCCGAAAGTCTTTATTCCCGCATCAAGAAATGCGTCGGCAACGCCTGCTGCAAGCGGATCATCGGGACCTACAATAACAAAATCTATCTCCTTTTCCTTTGCAAATGCCACCAGCTTTTCAGCATCCATTACTGAAATGTCAACGCACTCGGCAAGTTCGGCAATTCCTGCATTTCCGGGAGCTGCATATATCTTATCAACGCGCTTACTCTTTGCAACCGCCCATGTTATAGCATGTTCTCTTCCGCCGCCGCCTACTATAAGTACCTTCATGATCATTCCTCCGTCTTTTTATATACAATCTCTCCACGTGCTATCATATCAATTGCTTTTGGCATTATTACCCACTCTGCCTGCTGCATGATTCTCTTCTGAAGAATCTCCGGAGTATCTCCGTCGCAGACCTCAACTGCTTTCTGCAGAATTATCGGACCTGTATCCGTTCCCGCATCAACAAAATGAACCGTGGCACCCGAAACCTTTACTCCTCTTTTAAGAGCCGCCTCATGAACTTTCAGACCATAATAGCCTGTGCCGCAAAAACTCGGAATAAGGGACGGATGAATATTAATTATCTTACCTTCATATTTTTCAATTACAATTTCAGGTATAACCACAAGAAAACCTGCCAGTACTATAAGGTCCGGACTGTAACTGTCTATACCACTGAGGAGTGCTTTATTAAACTCTGTCCTGCTCATGTAATCCTTTGGAGATATAACCTCTGCCGGTATACCTGCTGCAGCCGCTCTTTCAAGAGCATATGCATTCTTATTGTTGCTAATTACACCAACGATTTCAGTATCGTGGATATCCCCGCTCTTAACTGCATCGATTACAGCCTGAAGATTGGTACCTCCTCCCGAAACAAGCGCTAATACTCTCAGCATATGATGACTCCTTCATTTCCTTCTACTACTTCTCCGATAAGGTATGCAGTATCTCCCGCAGCACCAAGTGCATCTATGGTTCCCTGAACGTCTGCCTCATCTACTGCCAGAACCATGCCGATTCCCATATTATATGTATTGTACATCACATGCTCTTCCACATTTCCTTTTTCAGCCATAAGCTTAAAAATAGGCGGAACTGTATAGGAATCCTTATTTACCTTTGCTGTTTTTCCTTCCGGAAGCATTCTCGGAATATTCTCATAGAAACCGCCGCCTGTTATATGGCTGGCGCCCTTGATTCTTATTCCCGCATCTTTTATACTTCTAAGTCCTTTTACATATATTCTTGTAGGAGTGATGAGTGTCTCACCCAGAGTTGCCCCCAGCTCATCATAATATGTATCAAGAGACTCCTTTGTCATATCGAATATTTTTCTTACAAGTGAGAATCCATTACTGTGAACACCGCTGGAAGCAATTCCTATAAGCTTATCTCCTGCTTTAATGTCCTTACCTGTAATAAGATCCTTCTCGTCAACTATACCTACGGCAAATCCCGCAAGATCATATTCATCCTCAGGCATAAGACCCGGATGTTCTGCTGTTTCCCCACCGATAAGAGCACAGTCAGACTGAACACAGCCTTCTGCAACACCACTTACTATAGTGGCAATTTTCTCGGGAATATTCTTGCCGCATGCAATGTAATCCAGGAAGAACAGCGGCTCACCTCCGGCACATGCAATATCATTTACACACATTGCAACGCAGTCGATTCCTACTGTATCATGCTTATCCATAAGAAATGCAAGCTTAATCTTGGTACCTACTCCATCTGTTCCGGAAACAAGCGTCGGCTTCTCCATATCCTTAAATTTTTCCATAGAAAAAGCGCCTGAGAAACCACCGATTCCGGTAAGCACCTCACTGCGCATGGTACTTTTTATATGTTCCTTCATGAGCTCTACAGATCTGTAACCTGCTTCAATGTCTACTCCTGAATTCTTGTAATCCATTAATCTGCCCTCCTGTAATTTTTGACTGGGTTTGAAACTTCAACTATCACATATCAACTATGTTATCTTCGTCATTATACCCAACTCACTCATCGTTCTCAAGGTATTTTTCAAATGTTGCATATTCCTCCGGAAATCGCTTCTTCAGATTCAGCGGCACAAGATTCGGATCTACAAATGCATGTGCGGTTTCCGCCTTATGCACAAGCTCCCCCGTCAGGGCGTTATATATCTCATACTTCATTCTGAATCTTACTGCAGTAAGCTTCGTAAGCTTAATATGAACCTCTATTATATCGCCGAATCCTATGCTTCTTATATAATGATGATGAAGTTCAAGAACGGGTATGATAATGCCCTTTCTCTCCAGCTCATCATAGGCAATTCCCACCTGTCTCATATAGTCAAGTCTTGCTTCCTCAAGATATCTGGGATAATTCGAATGATGCACAATATTCATTCTGTCTGTCTCATAATAATTAACCCTTCGTCTGTAAGGTACTATTTCCATATTATCATCCTTCCTTTCGTCCCACTGCCTCAGCGCTTCTATCCATGACCTTTATAACCGGTTCCTTTTTCGATGCCGTTTCCACCTTTACACCTGTCCTGTCCGGATTGATTCCATTAATATAGTTGTCGGTTTCGGACATCGGAAGTTTCTCATCGAATTCAATTGAAAGCTGATCCCTATTTGATTTTTCCTCGGCGGCAGCTTTTATTTTTTCATGATACAGTTCATTTGACAGAAGACTTCCAAGTTCCATAATCTGAGCATATCTGTCCATTTTACTGAGCTCTTCGAGGCTTCCGGTAAGCTCAGCCTTACTGTCACTGATTTCTTTTATCTTTTTGCTTACCGTATCAAGCACTCTTTTATATTCCTGCTGGATTTTACCGTAAACATCATTTACCAGATGATCCACTTCAGTAAGCATTTCATCTGTATAAATAAGCGATGCGGCATATATATCATTTGCGGTTCTGAGTGCCGACTTCTCATCATCATCCAGCTCTGACATCTTAAAAGGCACAACCTCACCCGGTCGTCTCTTGGATACCCTGATACGGCTGGCATCCTTTTCAGCCTCATATTTGATCTTGTCAGACAGAAGTTTGGCATCACTGATAATCTTGGCTCTTTTATCTGTCACTTCACGGTATTCCGCAAGCTCGGCATTTACCGTCTCGCTGAGTTTATCAATAAGTGCCAGCATTTCTTCTTTATCAACGAGAACCTTTCCCTTAACGGTAGACGGCTTTGCACCGTTTACCTCACCTTTCATTCTTTCAATCAATATGCCTGCTCTGTCATTTATTTTTCTATCCATAAATCACCTTTTTCAAAATCCGATAATCAGACGACATTATATTATCAGAAAAAATATTTTTTAATGCCGTTCAGAATGTACATAGACATATAGTAAAGGGTTTCAAACACATTGTAACCTTCATATAAATAGACCTTAAATGTCATATAAGCTGATTTCAGTTTATTTCCGGATTGGCTGCCCTTACTCATAGTGTACCTGATAAGCGGAAGATCTATACCCACCGCATAGCTCCCGTGTCTCAGAATATCCAGCCACATTGCATAATCCTCATGCAGATTCCCATCGGGAAATTCAAACTTTTCGGCAATGCTTTTTTTCATTAGAACGGAAGAACAGTTAATCTGATTTCCCTTCAGCAGACGGTTGTAAGTAACTATCTTATCACATCCGAAATATCTTCCCGTATAGTTATTCCTCTCATCAACTATAGCCCTTCCACTGAAACAGATTACAGGAACGATCCCTTTATATTTATACTTTTTCATGACTTTCAGCTGCTTCTCCAGCTTGTCCTCGCGCCAGTAGTCATCAGCATCAAGAAATGCCACATACTCGCCTTTCGCAACGCTTATTCCGAAATTCCTTCCACCTGCGGCACTAAGCTTTTCATCAAATGAAAATACCCTGACATTTGGAATATTTTCATTCAGAACCTTAAGATTATTCTTATTCAATGTTCTGTTATTATCGATTACTATAACCTCAACATCCTGATATGTCTGGTTGAGCACGGAAACTACTGCGCGTCTTATTGTTGAATTGGCGTTATAGCAAGGTATTATTACGCTGACCATATCTATGCCACCCTCTATAAATCAAATAATAATTCTTTGTAAGTCGGAACAGGCCATGCATTTTTGGCAACTATGAGTTCCAGCTCATCTGAAGGCCTGCGGAGTTCTGCAAATAAACTATTTACCTCATCATGGAAAAACCTTGCCCATTTTTCCACATCACCTTCATACTGCCTGGCTTCAATCAGTTTATCCGCCAGCTTGTGAATTGCCTCCTTAAGTCTGACTATCTTAACCGTAATATCTTCTATTATATCCTTCTGAACGACAGGATCTATACCCACAGATTTAATATCGACCGCTTCCTTTGCAAGGGTTCCCTGATATTTAAGAACCGCGGGAAGAATCTCTCTGCTTGCCATATCAAGCATTACCTGAGCTTCGATATTCTTTGCCTTGGCATATATTTCATACATAACCGCAGCTCTTGCTTCAAGTTCCACCCGTGACATTACGCTCATTCTGTCAAATAAAGCCACTGTCTCATCGGTAGTATAATACTTTACAGCATCCACCATGCAAGTGATATCCGGAAGTCCTCTCTCCTCGGCTTCCTTAACCCACTCCTCCGAATAGCCATTACCATTATATATTATTCTTTTATGTTTGGTATATGTTGATCTGATATAATCCTTTGCTGCCGATTCAAAATCATCAGCCGCTTCAAGTATATCAGCTGCGGCTCTCAATTCGTCGGCAACTATGGTATTCAGCACCGTTATAGGCTGCGCAACCGGCTGGGTCGAGCCCACCATCCTGAACTCAAATTTATTACCGGTAAATGCAAATGGTGAGGTTCTGTTTCTGTCAGTAGCATCCATTTTGAATTGCGGAAGCGTCTCGACACCCGCATCGAAAGTTTTCGCCTTAATGGCATTAAATGCACTGCCCTTTTCAATTATCTGATTTACCATATCACCCAGCTGCTCACCGAGATAGACGGAAATAATTGACGGAGGAGCTTCATTTCCTCCCAGTCTTTCATCATTTCCTACTGAAGACGCTGATGCCCGAAGAAGCTCCGCATTTTTATCTACCGCCGCAATTATTGCAGCAAGGAAAATCTGGAACTGAATATTCGTCTCAGGCGTATCCGTGGGATCGAGAATATTCTCGCCGTCAGTTGTAGCGATGGACCAGTTATTGTGCTTACCCGAGCCATTTACTCCGGCAAAAGGTTTTTCATTAAGGAGACATGCCAGTCCATGTCTTCCCGCAAGATTCTGCAGGAGTTCCATGACAAGCTGATTATTGTCATTTGCTATATTTGTATCATTATATATTACCGCCAGCTCACATTGTCCCGGTGCCACTTCATAATGCTGGGTCTTGGACAAAATACCATATTTCCATAATTCATCATTTAGATCATTCATGAAAACCAGAATTCTGTCACTGATTCTGCCGAAATAGTTATCATCCATTTCCTGGCCCTTCGGAGCAGGTGCACCAAAAAGCGCGCGTCCCACAAGCTCGAGATCTTCTCTCTGCTTATATTTTTCCAGGTCCACTACAAAGTATTCCTGCTCGGCACCAACCGAAGTTTTGACCCTCCTGGGTTCCTTTCCGAAGAGTTTAAGTATTCTTTTACTCTCTCTGTTGATAGCATCGCAGGACCTCAGAAGCGGAATCTTCATATCCAGTGAGTCACCTGTATAGGATTCAAATGCTGCGGGAATGCACAGAACTTTTGTTCCGTCCGGAGTATCTTTTACAAATGCCGGAGAAGTACAGTCCCAGGCGGTATAACCCCTTGCGGCTGAGGTACTTCTCAGTCCTCCTGATGGAAAGCTTGATGCATCCGGTTCTGCCTTCAAAAGTGCTTTGCCGGAAAACTCCATCATAACCCCTCTATCCTGATTTCCTTCTATAAATGAATCATGCTTTTCCGCTGTTCCGTTATTGAGAGGCTGGAACCAGTGCGTATAATGAGTCGCTCCAAGTGACACAGCCCATTCTTTCATTGCTGTAGCCACTTCATCCAGTATATCATTATCAAGAGGTGTTCCGTTGTCGATGGTATCCCTGAGGGATCTGTAAACAGCCTTCGGCAGTCTTTCCTTCATTACAGAATCATTAAATGTATATGAAGCAAAAAGCTCCGGTACATTTCTTGTAGACATTCTCTACCTTCCTTTCATCTGAAAAGTGCCATATTGCACTTACGTTAAAAAGCATCCCATATTAAACGGGATGCTTTTTTCTATTCATTCACCTATCAATTATCAGCCTCTTTTAAGGAAATCCGGTATCTTGATACCCTGTGAATTGCCTGCAGGTTTTACAGGACTCGGATCAGCCTGTGGCTGTGGTGCAGGAGTTTCCTGTACCGGTTGTACATTCTGTCCCAGATTAAGCGGTACCGGCTGAACCTTTGGCTTCTGCGATGTAAATGAAGGAGCCTTAACCGGTGCCTCTACAAAGCTTGAAGAAGCGGGATTCTTGATTCCCTGTGATGCGGGAACGGATACCTTTTTGGAAACAGGAGTTACAACACTGCTCTTTCCTTCGCTCTCAAGTCCTGTTGCGATAATTGTTATGCTTACATCCTCGCCTACAACGTCATTATCAACTGTACCGAAGATAATATTCGCATCTTCGCCCGCAACCTCTGTAAGATATGTAATAGCATCATATGCTTCAACAATTCCGACATTTCCGGAGAAGTTAACGATGATATCAGAAGCACCATTAACTGTTGTCTCAAGAAGTGGTGAATCCATAGCAGCCTTGATAGCATCAACTGCCTTATTATCTCCGCTTCCGCGTCCGATACCGATATGAGCGATACCCTTATCTCTCATTACTGTCTGAATATCAGCAAAATCGAGATTGATAAGACCCGGCTTATTAATAAGATCCGTAACACCCTGAACACCCTGCTGAAGAACTTCATCAGCTTTCTTAAGAGCATCCGGAATACTTGTTCTCTTATCACAGATCTGAAGGAGCTTATCATTTGGAATTACGATAAGTGTATCAACATTTTCGCTGAGCTTTGCAATACCGTTTAATGCATTGTTCATACGAGGTCTTCCTTCAAATGAGAAAGGCTTTGTTACAACTCCGACTGTAAGTATTCCCAGGTTACGTGCAATCTCTGCAACTATAGGAGCTGCTCCTGTACCGGTTCCGCCACCCATACCGCAGGTAACGAATACCATATCAGCATCCTTAATGATATCATTGATCTCTTCTCTATTTTCTTCAACAGCACTTGCACCGATCTCAGGCTTTGCACCTGCGCCAAGTCCTTTGGTAAGCTTTTCGCCTATCTGAATCTTGGTAGTTGCGCGGCTGAGCGAAAGTGCTTGCTTATCTGTATTTATAGCAATAAGCTCTACGCCCTCAACATTTTCATCAATCATACGGTTAACCGCATTATTTCCAGCACCACCGACACCTATTACGAGTATTCTTGCAGGCGTCTTCTCATCATTTGATTTAATTTCGAGCAAGGTCTTATCCTCCTTAAAAATTTCTCACTCATATATAATAATGGTTTTCTTTTAAAATATCAACCATTTTTACTATCTTGATACCTTAAAGCTTGCTGTCGAATTGTCTTCATTAAATTCTTTCATATAAAGGGTTCCGGTTTTATTCTCTATACCGGCAAGGATACTTCCCAGATTCATCATCTGTATCGCAAGATTGGAACCGTCTCCGAGCTCAACCTTGATATTGTCATGATGAAGTATTATCTCGTCTTCCTGAGTAAACTGGATTCCGTCTATGACAAGTCCATATTTATAGATAAGCTGTGTAATATTAAGGATCAGATTGAACTTCTTTTTATCTTCAAGAGGAAGCGGCTCTCCATATTCCCAGCTTTTTACCTTAAGTCCCTTTATATAAGGTACATCTTCGAACTTCTCCGGTGATGTTTCAAGTACGATTCCATCCTTGTCAAAATATATATAATTTTCCATATACTGGATACATCCCGCAACGGATTTTTCGTAAACCTGAATTCTTACTTTATTCGGAGACACATATTCAATGCCTGTCTTTGCTACAAAAGGAACATCACATTTTGCACCGAACTTAGCTCTTAACATGAACTCCAGCGTATTGCCGAATTTCATCTGGGATTTGAAGGATTCTCTGATCTGATCTTCAGATGCCATACTGCATCCTGCTATTTCTATTTCCTTTAATTTAAATGTACTCAGATAAAACAGACCACTTCCGATTATTACCAGTACAATTGCCCAAGTTATTAATAATTTCTTCACCCTAAAGCCTCCATCTTCTCTTTTTCCTGAATACTTGTAGGTTTAATCTGTCTGGAAACCCCCATTACAATACCTATTTCAACCAGGAGAAATGTAAGTGACGATCCACCGTAGCTTATGAACGGCAGCGGTACTCCCGTATTCGGAAGGACATTTGTAACAACCATCATATTTATCAGCACCTGAATGGCAATATGTGACATCACACCTACTACCATAAATGCGCCGAATCTGTCAGGTGCACCTTCAGCTATAAATCTGAATCTCCAAAGCAGCATAAGGAATACCACTATCAATCCGATCGCACCAAACAGTCCCAGTTCCTCACATACTACCGAGAAAATCATATCATTTTGAGCAAATGGTATATATCCCATCTTCTGTATGCTTTGTCCGAGGCCTCTTCCAAATAGTCCTCCGGAACCTATTGCATATAAAGCCTGCATGGTCTGATAACCGTTCTCGGCAGTTTCCGGATTTCTCCATGCATCGATTCTCGCACTACGGTAGCCCTTTGCCGTTATCAATATAACAACCGCCAAAAAGCCGAATATAAGTATAATACCAAGCAGCTTAGGTTTTGTAGTTGCAACGAACCATATACATACCGCAATGCCGGCACAGATAATAGCCGTACTCAGGTTCTCCATAACAATAAGTACGCAAATGCCTGCCGGTATTATCATAAGATATATAAGACCTTTAAAGCTTGTTGTCATCCATTTCTTATCGGAACACATTGCTGCCGTATAGATGGTTATGGCAAGCTTTGCAATTTCCGAAGGCTGAAAGCCTATGGCACCTATATATATCCATCTGGTAGATCCGTTTGTGGTTGTACCTATAATCAGAACAAGGATCAGAAGCAGCGCCTGAACTCCAATAATCCAGAATGTAAATCTTTTAATCTTCTGATACCTTATATGTGATACAAAAACCATTCCCGCAAATCCAAGCAACATAAACAGGAATTGTCTTTTCAGATAATAAGCTCCGTCTCCGAAGGTACTGTTTGCCACATAGCTGCTGGCACTGTAGATCATCATAAGCCCAAATAGTGCCAGAAATATTACCAGAAAAAGTGCAGGATAATCAAAATATGTTCCTTTAATAAAGAATGATTTTTTCTCTGACACTATTTATTCCTCTATTTCATTAACATATTCTTTGAAAAGTGTACCTCTCTCTTCGTAGCTCTTAAACATATCCCAGCTTGCACACGCCGGTGATAGAAGCACTGCATCACCCGGTCTTGCAACCTCCGATGAATAGATTACCGCATCCTTAAGGCTTTCAACTATCACTATCTGATTGAATCCATGCGACTTGGCACATTTCTTGATATTTTCAGCTGTCTCACCTATGAGGACCAGGCATCTTACTTTTCCTGAAAATCTGTCAACCCATTCGTCATACTCGGATTTCTTATCATATCCGCCAGCGATCAGAACAGTTGTTGATGTCATCGCTTCAAGAGCTTTTATGGCAGCATCGGGATTGGTTCCCTTGGAGTCGTTGTAATACTTAACTCCACCTATTTCCCTGACAAATTCTATTCTATGTTCAACTCCCTGAAAATTTCTGATAGTTTCAGCAATAATACCTGCAGGAATTTCCATGAAGTACGTAATTCCTATAGCCGCCAGAATATTTTCAAGATTATGATTTCCAAGGATCTTTATATCATTAACATTCAGTATATTTTCTTCTTTATCCTTATATCTGACTATCACTTCTCCATCAGATACAAATACTCCTTCTTGAAGTTCTGTAATTCTGCTAAACCATATCTTATTTGTATTTTCTATCCTGCCTGCTCTTTCTCTTGTTTCAGGATCATCATAATTTAAAATAATATAATCATTCATATCCTGGTTTTCTGCAATTCTGAGCTTGGCATTATAATAATTATCAAGTGTATAATGTCTGTTAAGATGATCCGGAGTAAGATTCAGAACCGCTGAAATGTGCGGCTTAAATTCATGAATAGTTTCAAGCTGAAATGAACTGATTTCCGCTGCAATAAGTGTATCCGGATCCGTTGTATCCGCGAATCTGGTATACGGAAGTCCTATGTTGCCAACCACAAGTGTATTATCACTGTACGCTTTAAATATTTCTCCCACAAGAGTGGTAGTGGTTGTTTTTCCGTTGGTTCCTGTAATAGCAGCTATTTTCCCTTTTGTAAAATAATATGCAAGCTCAATCTCTCCCCACACAGGAAGCCCCGCAGCTTCAACCTTTTTTACAAAATCGGCATCAGTCGGTATTCCCGGACTGATAACAAACAGGTCGGACTCTTCAATAGTTTTATCAGTCAGCTCTCCAAGCTCAACTCTTATGGCTTCTCTGTTACTGAAGCTCTCCAGTACCTTTTCCGTATCCAGCTCCGTATTCTGATCAAAAAGAGTAACCTTCGCACCGTGTCTTATCAGCAGTCCGATTGCTGCTATTCCGCTCTTTCCTGCACCTGCAACTATTACATTACTATATTTCATAATTATCTCCTTTTATTTCGATCTGTTACATTTTCATCTCCCAAGGAGGGTACCGGCACACGGCTGCATAGCAGCCAGTGCCGGCACAATGAACAAGACACGAAAATGTGAGTTATGGGCATCATTCTTCGGAAGTTGTTTCAGCTTCCGTTGTGGCAGACTCTGTGGTCTGTCCCGCTACGCTGTTCTCAGGTGCATCCCCGTCAAATACCGGTGACGGTGTATATTCATCGCCGCTATCTTCAGGTTCATCATCTGTACCTGTCTTATATATATTCATATATGGAAGCAGTTCTTCAGCAATCTGGTTAAACAGAATTGCTCCCGCTCCACTTGTTGCCTGATCTCCTGTATGAGGTTCATCAACCACACAGTATACAACTACCTGAGGATCATCCACCGGAGAAAATCCGATGAAGGAAAGTATATATCTTCCTCCGCCTCTCGGCAGTTTTTCGGCAGTTCCTGTCTTACCGCCTATCTGATAGCCTTCAACCCATGCTCTGTTACCTGTACCATTCTCTACAGTTGCGTAAAGCATGTCACGCATGGTCGCTGACGTTTCTTCGGAAATTGTACGTCTTACAAGCATTTTGTTGTAATTCTCCACTACATTTCCATCTGCGTCTATTATCTGCTTAACTACATGAGGCTGATAATAGTAGCCACCGTTTATCGCAGAGCAAAATGCTGTTCCCAGCTGCATCATGGTCACAGTAACGCCCTGACCAAATGATGAAGTCGCAAGTTCAACCGGATTAAGCGTATCTCTGTGATAAACCATATATGCCAGATCGGCGCTGCTGGGTTCTCCTGCTATGTCTATATTGGTTCTTTGTCCAAATCCGTAAAGCTGCTGGTATTTATCGAATATGGTCGGTCCTTCCAATGCTGCAATCTGCATAAGGCAGTCATTACACGATTTTGTAAGTGCCTGCTCCACTGTCAACATTCCGTGACCGTTTCTGTTTACACATCCGATATCAAAATCATAAACCTGTTGATGTCCGTCACAGTAGAATTCCTCATTTCCGTTTAACACGCCATCCTCAATAGCTCCGGATATTGTAAATGTCTTAAATGTCGAGCCCGGTTCGAAGGAATCGCTGACCACAAAATTTCTCCATAAATCATTAAGTGATTCAAGCTTTTCTTCATCTGTCATACTTTTGCACATTGTCTCAAAATCACTGTCCGATAGACTTGAATCCTTACCTTCAAACTGATATTTGCAAGGCTTCATGTCATAAGCATTATTCGGGTTGTACTGATGACAGTTGTAAAGAGCAAGTATCTCACAGTTGGCCGGGTTCATGACCAGAACGGATACATTCTTTGCTCCCACTTCTTCCATATACTTATCGCTTTTTGTCTGAACGATTCTCTGTATCTCTGTATCTATTGTTGTAACAAGACTGCATCCATCGGTTGCAGGTTCTATTTTTTTCTGAAGTGTATAATCCTCTGACAGATAAGCATATATTCTTCCGTCCTGACCATTCAGATAGGAATTGTAACTTCCTTCAACGCCACCGATACCTTCGTTACCACTTACAACAAAGCCCAGAAGATGGCAGGCAAGTTCGTCATTTGGATAGCTTCTGATATACTGGTCTTCGAACCAGATACCTACCACATCTCTACCTTCCTTTGAGTCTTTGAAATCCTGAAATCTCTTTACATCCTCATACGGAAGTTTTTTTCTGATTACTTTATAAAGTGAATTTGAATCTGCAAGATAGCCTCCCATTTCTTCGGCAGTGACACCGAAATACGTTGCCAATGCATTTGTAGTCGCTATCTTTTTATCTTCATCCTTAAGAATATTTTTCGGTTCTATAACAAGGTTATAAACCTTATTGCTTGTGGCAAGTATGGAGCCGTTTCTGTCAAATATATCGCCCCTCTTAAAGGGAACTGAAATGCTCTCAAAATTCTTCTGATTTAAAACCTGCTGTGAATATTTCTTACCTTTATCTACATTAATGTAAATCAGCACTCCCACAAGATACAGAAATGCTCCGGTAAAAAGTATAAGCAAAAACAGAAGATGCTTCCGCATCCTCTTTACAAATACTTTCTTTTTCATTTATTCTACCTGTTTTCAATTATGGTTTTATCTTCCCGTTCCCGGTATATCCTTATACTGGGTCACATAATCATCCTGAGCACTTTCATAATATACAACCTGACCATTCTGGGAATAAATCATTCCAAGTTCTCCGGTTGCAACATTATAAATGTCCTCAAGTGAATACATATTATTAAGCGAGTTTTCAAACGCAAGATTATCGGACTGTACTGTCTGGAGCTGATTCTGAAGTGACAGAATCTGTCTCTCATATGTTGTTACATCATTCTGGATTTTAAGCATTATAAAACATGACACCAGCATAATCAGTGTCATCAATGTTACAACCACCATATAACCGCCGTTGAACCCAAGTGATTTTTCAGCTTTCTCAGCCGCTTTGGGATAAGTGGTAATATGATAATCACTTGAACGTCTGTCACGACGTCTCTCGACCTCGGGACGCCTCTCAGGTACTATCTCTCTTTTTCTTACTACGCTGCCATCAGTGTAGTACATCGTTCTTCTTGTTGCCATTACTTAAAACCTTCCTGTTATTTCTGCTTAAACTATATTTTTTCGAATACTCTGAGTTTTGCGCTTGTACTTCTGGGATTGATCTCTCGTTCTTTTTCGTCAGCCTCTATAGGTTTTCTTGTGATCACTCTGCCCTTTGGCTTTTTCCCGCAGACGCATACCGGAAATTCCGGCGGACAAGTACATGGATTTTCAGCATTCTTAAATGCATTTTTCACTATCCTGTCTTCAAGCGAATGAAACGTTATAATGCAGAGCCTTCCGCCCGGTTTCAGTCTTTCGATCATCCCGTCTATAGAATCCGAAAGAACCGATAATTCATTGTTCAGTTCAATCCTTATAGCCTGGTAAGTCTTTTTTGAAGGATGTCCGCCATGTCTTCTGGCTGCTGCCGGTATAGCTCTTGAAATGATATCATTCAGCTCAAAGGTGGTTTTTATACGATCCTTTTCCCTTGTTCTTACTATCTCCGCCGCTATTCTGCCGGCGAATTTTTCTTCACCATAGTCTTTTATAATTCTCCGAAGCTCTGCCTCCGAATAATCATTTACTATATCTTCAGCGGTATAATCCGAACTCCTGTCCATTCTCATATCAAGAGGGGCATCCATCCTATAGGAAAAACCTCTGTCTGCATTGTCAAACTGATAAGATGAGACACCCAGATCAAGAAGTATTCCATCAACCTTACCTATGCCAAGTTCATCGAGCACAGGATTCATATTCACGTAATTCGCTTTTACTATATCAACCCTGTCCTTATATTTTTGAAGGCGGGCTCCGGCGGTTCTTATTGCATCGTCATCTTGATCTATACCCACAAGCCTTCCCCCACTGGAAAGCTTTTTAATTATTTCATTTGAATGACCTGCGCCACCGAGAGTCC
>CAMOCO010000033.1 GCA_946610715.1 uncultured Clostridia bacterium
AAGATATAAAAAATGAACTGGAATATTATAGTTCAGTCAAGTCTATAGGTGGAAAAACATACGGTGTTGGAAAGCTGGCATTTGAGAAGCTTAAGGTTCTTGAAACTATAGATGGAAAAGAAAGTATCGACTGGGATACATTTAATAGCGGTGATTATGTTCTTATGACAAGATTCATGACAGATAATGATGAAGAAGATTTTCTTAAGCCGGGAGATAAGATTCAGATAAGAAGCTATGATCCAAAGTACGAAGAAACTTTGACAGAAACCGGAGAAGATGGAAAAGAGTATGAATATGTCAGTTTTGAAAATGCCCCTGTAAAAGAATATGAAGTATATGGTATTGTGGAGATTCCGATTGCCATGGAGCTTAGAAGTTATGGACTGTTCGAGTGTAACTATATACTTCCGGAGGATGAATTCTTATCGCTTAACGGTTCTGACTGGGGAGCTATGAGAGTTCTTATGAATGTTGAGGATTCCAGGGAAGCAGCTGTAAATGAGTGGCTTAAAAACTACACGACTGAAGTAAACAGCAGTATGGATTATGACTCTAAAGAAAGTATAGAAGAAGAGTATGCATCATTTGGCAGTATGATAAAAATAGTAGGAATCGTAGTTGCGGGAATACTTGGACTTATTGGCCTGATGAACTTTGCCAATACTATGATAACTTCTATAATTGTCAGAAGCAGAGAACTTGCAATGCTTGAAGCTGTCGGAATGACGGGAAAGCAGCAGAGTATTAAACTTATAAAAGAAGGAGGTATCTACTATATCTGGTCGGTTGTAGTCTCACTTGTCGTATCGTCAATTGTCAGTGCTACACTTATCAGGACCCTTACAGATAAAGTACCTATGTTTGACTGGAACTTTACACTTGTACCGGAGCTTATATGTCTTCCGTTTTTAGCAATACTTGTTATATGTATACCGGTAATTGCATATAAGAAAATCAGTAAGAAAAGCGTAGTTGACAGACTACGAGTAGAATAGTTATACGCGCACTTGCATATGCGATTGAAAAGGTTTATACGAATAATCAACGCGTGTTATAATACTGATATCATTTTAAAATATAAAAAATAGCTAAAAATAAATACGCTATTAGTGAAAGGAATGGTGCCGATATATGGTAACGGGAATGTTCAAATACTTTAATGTAAATGCACCGGGGCACAGCATCCATTGTAAGCTCTATGGTAATGATAAAAGCATCTCAGAAAAGGCGATTATAGTATGTACCGGTTTTGCGGGACATAAGGATAATAACGCAGCTGCAGTCTTTGCGGACAAGGTTCTATCAAAATATAAAGATATCAAGATAGTGACTTTTAACTGGCCGGCACATGGCGATGATGTGAAGAAAAAACTGACGCTGGAAGATTGCAGCATATATCTGGAACTTGTGACAAATGCAGTAAAATCACAATATGGTATTCAGAACATTTATGCCTATGCAACAAGCTTCGGCGGATATCTGGTTCTAAAGTATATCTCTGAACATGGAAATCCATTTCAAAAGATAGCACTTCGATGCCCGGCTATAGATATGTATGGTGTATTATCCGGTACTATTATGAAAAATGATGAGTATGATAAGATACTTAAGGGGAAAAATGTGCAGGTTGGTTTTGATCGAAAAATCATGATTTCACGAGATTTTTTAGATGAGC
Source organism: uncultured Clostridia bacterium (assembly GCA_946610715.1). GTDB lineage: Bacteria > Bacillota > Clostridia > Lachnospirales > Lachnospiraceae > Eubacterium_Q. The sequence goes on from CAMOCO010000033.1 coordinate 1,679, forward strand.
TTAAATCAAATGATATCCGGCAGCGTGACTTTATGGATTACGCGGACGAGGTATTGATTCTTCATGGGACGAAAGATGAGGTGGTTCCGATTGACGACAGCAGGAGTTTTGCTGAGAATAATGTGATAGATTTTATACCCATTGAGGGAGCGGACCACAGGTTTATAAATCAGACCTGCATGAGCCTGGCAAATAAATACGTAATGCAGTTTTTTGATTTATAAGCACTTAGATAAGCATGGTTTGCAGGGGAAAGCAGGAATCGGAGAAGAAATATGGAATTAAATAAAGCAAACGAAGAAAATCTTATCAAGACAGACACAGTATCCTGGCGTGTGACTTCAGCCGACGGGTCGGTTTCTCACAAAAAAGGAGAGGTGCTTGGGGAGCACCTTATCAATGTAAAGGTTAATGGCATTTTAGTATTTTCGCTGACATGCACCCCGGAACATCTGACAGAACTTGTTGTAGGAAGTCTTTATACCAGACGCCTGATAAATCACAGTGAAGATATAAAAAGATTAGCTTTCTCCGAAGACGGAACTGTTGCAGAGGCAGAACTTACAAGGAGTGAGGAAAAACTCAGTGAGGCGAGAGAATTAACACCGCTGCCGCAGGTACAGCCAAGCCCCGAAAGGATTTTTGAAATGATAAAGAAGTTTTCGGATGATGGAAAACTTCATATGAGTACAGGAGGAGCACACAGCTGTTATATACGTTACGGTAACGGGAACACAGATTCCTTTGAGGATATAGGAAGGCATAATGCGCTGGATAAGGCTGTCGGTCATATGCTTATGATGAAGGAGAAGCCGGAAAATTGCATGCTGTTTACAACCGGTCGATTACCTCAGGACATGGTATTAAAAGTGATTGCTGCAGGAATTCCGGTGGTAATTACGAAGGCTGTCCCGACCACTAAGGCGCTTTTACTGGCGGAAGAGTACGGGCTGAAAATGATCTGTAAGGCCTGGCCGGACTCATTTTCCGAGCCGGTCAAAAGCTCAAAATAATTGGCAATTCAGAAAAACAATGAATTTTGTTTCAAAAATATGATAATTGACATTTTATTTGATATAGAAAAATGATACAATAATCCTGTAGTTTATAGGGTGATAAACTATTACAGTTCGAGTCGCTGATATGAGGGGTTGGAATGGAGAAGAGAGTATCAAAAGAAAGATATTTATATTTTTTACAAAAAATGGTTTGTTTCACACATTCGAGCACTTTAGACAGAGAAAAATATGTGGAGCTTATACATGAAATATGTAATGAATATCACCTCGCAAAAGGTGTAACAGAGTTTTATACTACACCCATGATGGAAAAGAATGGTGAAGGCGAGATATTCTGTGATTTTGATAATGGTAAAGCGAAGAATGTATTAGTTAATATCAAGGTTGAATCCATTACAAAAGCTATTATATGCGGTACGATTTACATTGAAGATGAAGTGGAAGATCATGATCCTGAGGAAGTAGAGCAGCTGAATATGATGCTCAGTCTGATACTTGGATTTATGTCCCGCAGACGTCTGGTCAGAGTGCTTGAAGAATTCGGTTTTTATGATCTGGACGGATTTCGGAATTATCGGGCATTTGCACGATTTTTGGATATAGCAAATGCAGAGAACAGACTTGGCGGAATGGTGGCATTTCATATTGATCTTCATAATTTTAATATGGTCAATCGTGAAATCGGTCGCCATAACGGTGATATTGTGCTGAAAAGATATTACAATAAATTGTCTGATACCATTGGCGAAAGCGGTATTGTGACCCATCTTGGCGGTGATAAGTTTATAGGCATTTTTGAGCGTAAAGAAAAAAGAAAAGTATATGATATATTTTCCGGTACGCCTATAGTATATGATGATGAAAAGAATAAGAGAATAATTGTTTCCGCATCAGCAGGTGTTTTTATGCTCCCTGATCCTTATTTGATGAATTCATATGGTGACATTATGGATAAGATCATGATGGCGGGAAATACGGCAAAAAGACAGGCTGCCGGTGGTATCATCGTATATGATGACAGAATGAAAATGGAAAAGGAACATATCAAAAGGATTCAGTCATCATTTAGAAGTGGTCTTGAAAATGAAGAATTTGCCGTTTATTATCAGCCGAAGGTGGATATTGAAACAAAGAAGATCATCGGTGCAGAGGCGCTATGCAGATGGATAAGGAATGATATGATTATTCCTCCGATAGAGTTTATTCCTGTTCTCGAAATGAACTCGGATATATGTGATCTGGATTTTTATATGCTGGATCATGTATGCAGTGATATAAGGAGATGGCTGGATGAAGGCAGGGAAGTAGTAAGGGTATCTGTAAATCTTTCAAGAAAGCATCTTGTTGATGTGGACCTTCTGGATCATATCATTTCAATTATTGACAAGTATAAGGTGCCGCATGAGTATATTGAGATGGAACTTACGGAGACAACAACAGACGTTCTCTTCAGTGATCTGAAACGGGTGGTATGCGGCCTGAGCAGTGCGGGAATATGGACGGCAGTGGATGATTTCGGTGTAGGTTATTCATCGCTGACCCTGATACGTGATATTCCATGGAATGTTCTTAAGGTAGATAAGAGCTTTGTACCCAAGAGCCATGAAGATGAAAACAGTATATCAAATCTTATGTTTAAGCATGTTACATCTCTGGCACATGACATGGGTCTCGAAATAGTAATTGAGGGTGTGGAGAGCATTGATCAGCTGGAGGTGCTGAGAAGAAATAATTGTAATGTCGCACAGGGATATTTCTTCGATCGTCCTCTGCCGGTTAAAGATTATGAGATGAGACTTATCAATCAAGTATATAATATTTAGTGTATAGAGCAGAGGCACAGCCTCTGCTCTTTTATACAAAGTAATGAATTTAACGGTCATCTGTGATATAATGGAAAAGTTAAATATATTTGTCAGAAACAGGGGTTGTTATAATGAATAAAGTTATAGGGGTACATTTCTGGGAAGAAAAAGCGGAAGTATGCTGGTGCGCCGGAGAGAATATCGTAACGGGAACGATTGAAATGCCTTCGGATTTGAAAAATACAAGTATTCTCCGTGTAGATACATCTTTTAAGAGGGCATTTGATACTATATTTGACTTCCTTAAAAGTAATACTGATCTGGATGGCTTCGACGTTGTTCTCGCGGTGCCGGATTTTTACGGGATAACCGAGATATCCGCAATATATCAGATGGCACTTGATTTTAATATTTCGATAGTCAGAGTTATCACGGAGACCATGGCGCTTGCTGTTGATATGCTCTGTGAGTATGGAATAAGTGAGAGAATAATTACCGGTTTTGTGAACGGCCGCAATCTGGGTCTTGCAGAGTTTGATCTGAGCCGTGGTTCGGTGGTTAAGACAGATACATATGTTGCAGGTATCTGGAATACTTCATCCTTCTTTAAGACTAACTTTTGTCACAGCTACAGTGAGAGGATGATGGACAGAACCGAAGCGGTGGGCATCTATTATGCAGGATCTATGAATGACTGCCTGCAGTTTGACCAGACCATAAAGACATATGTGAAACGTTCTGAAGACTTTATCAATAAGGAAATAGAGATAAAGATGATGGATAACAGTCTGGTGATAGAAGGACTGGGGTTTATTTGCGGTAAGGTAGAAGGATTATCACAATTCAGGGGAATATACTTTTCGGATCTGCTGTCACCTTTTGGCTTTACCATATCTGTAGGCGGTGAAATGTATCCTGTTTTTGATGAGGGAACCAAGGTCCCGGCAGATGTGGAGACAGAGCTTCGCAGAATTGTTGAACCGAAGGTTTCATATACAGAGATATCGTTATATGAAAACAAGAACAGCAAATATGAAAATATAAAAAATATCAGAGTTCCGAGAACAAAGCTTGACGGACTCTACAATAAACTGATTCAGGTTATGGTCAGAGCCGGCGAGGATAAGAAAATTGAAATCGTTTTTAAGGATATAGGCAGTGACTGTGAAGTTGTAATCCCCATGATCAGTGAGGTGGGGTGGGTTGATATACCCGATGAACATATTGAAAGTGTGGAGGGCATTATCAGGAAACTGCTTCCTATAGTTGACAGTCTTGAATATGCAGTGAAGTTTTCAAAAGATGAGGAGAATCCTTATTATCAGGGAATACTCCAATCTTATAATAAGGCGCTGGATATTCTGGCAGAAAATGATATAAAGCCTATTCCCGGAGAAGGAACTCCTTTTGATTATAATCTTCATAATGCGGTTGCACAGGTTGCAGATGATGAGCTTCCGGAGAATACAGTTAAGCAGGTTATGCAGACCGGCTATATGTATAAAGATAAGGTGCTGAGACCTGCTGCAGTCATAGTTGCCAATTGCTGATCTACACATTTCACAGGCTGATTATGAAGAGATTGTGATGTATATTGCCGACGCTTGCAGTTGATAATAAACTTGTGTTAAAATACAAGTTGCTGTTTTAGTAAATATAAGAAGGATAGAATATGAAATTTATTCATACATCTGACATTAGAATAGGTGCTTCACCCGATGCGAAGTATGAGTGGGGAGTAAAGAGAAAAGCTGAGATAGAGGAAGCTTTTGACAGAATTATAGATGACTGTAATGAGAAGGATATAGATCTTCTCCTGATTGCCGGAAATCTGTTTAATGAGCCGCCTACGGAGAAAGATCTGGAGATGGTAGATGAGAAACTGGGACGGCTTGCCAAAACCCGTACAGTTATTCTTCCGGGAAATCTTGACTACTGCACAGCATCATCTCCTGCTGCTGATTACAGATTCTCATCCAGAACTGTGCTGCTGCCGGGAGGAAGAACGACAAATGCTTATCTGAAGGGAATCAATACCTGCGTCACCGGATATGGATATAATATGCCGGAAATCAGGGATAATATGCTGGGCAGGATCGATCCGGGACGGAAAGGTGCAGTGAATATACTTATCGGCTCGGGCGGAACAAGAGGACATATGCCTTTCAGAACAGCGGAGATTGCAAAGAAGGGCTTTGATTATGTAGCTCTCGGAGGACAGTCAAAATCTGTTCATATATTGAAAAACAGACTCGCTTATTCGGGATGTCCCGAACCTCTGGGTCCGGATGAATCCGGCAGAAGAGGATATATAATCGGCGAAATAACCGATGAGGGAACGGTAATATCCTGGGTTCCATGCAATAAAAGAAGTTATATTGACGTTAATATAACTTTATCACCTGAGCTTACCGCCGAGAATGTTGTGGCGAAGCTTGATGAGACACTTATGAAGCTTGGAAATGAGAATATCTATTCCATCATTTTCAGAGGGTTTGCAACGGTAGGATTCTACCCGAATATGAAGAGAATCAGGGAGAGATACCTGATCAGAAATGTTGAGAATCTCACTATCAATTCTCAGGATGAGGAAACCTTATGTGAAGAAAACGGAGCGAATCTCATAGGAAGCTTCGTGAAAGAAATAAATGATTGCTACAATGTAGATGAAAATATAAGAAGCAAGGCCATGAGATATGGACTGGAAGCTCTTATAATGTCTGGAGAAGAATAGGATGTATCTTACAAAACTCCTTTTAAAGGAATTTGGTAAATTTCATAATAAAGAGATAAGTCTGAAACCGGGAATTAATGTTATCTCGGGTGAACCGGGTTCCGGGAAAACCACCATCAGTGATTTCCTTACGGCTATGATATACGGAATAAGCATGAAGCAGGGCATCAGTCGCAGGCGTTCCGATTATGAAGTCAGAAAACCCGAGAACAGAAGCGGATACAGCGGTTCGGCGTATATTAAAAAGGACGGAACCAACTATCTTGTGGAGAGATCCTTCCTTTCCGGAGCCAAGAGTACGTCAGTGCTTGATGTAGGTTCAGGAAGAGAAGTAAGGCTTGAAAGACCCGATACTCTTGTGGGGACGCTGGTTGAAACAGGAAGAAATACCTACAGGGATACCAAGGTCATACGAAGCAGTAAGGACGATGAAAGTGCTGCCAAGGCGGCTGAGAATCTTCAGAAGTATCTGAATAATATTACTCTTACGGGAAGCGCTTCGGTTGACAAGAAAAAGGCAGTTGACTACCTTCAGAAGGAAAAACAGCAGCATCTTCCAAAACCGCTTATCAGAAGGCTGGATGAGCTGACTGCGAAGATAGAAGAATATGATGATGTTGACGAAAAGATAAATGACATCGATGCCGAACTGAAGAAGCTCGATGAGGAATTCGTTATCGAAGCGGAAAAGCACAAAAGAGTTGCCAGACGTCTTGTGGAAAATGAAGACGGTTCGGTAACTTATGAAAATGATGAAAGTGTTGACAGTAAGATTAATAAGCTTACGGAGCTGAGAGAGAGTTACAGTCCCATACTTGGTGAAGAAGAAAAAAAGCCCGAAAAATTCACTGACAAGATTCCTGTTATCCTCGGTACAGGTCTTCTGACTATATTTGTCATAGCAGCTATTGTTTATCTGCTTCCATTCGATATTATGGTAAAGAGACTGTTTGTTATCATTACTGCAGTTTATGTTTGCTTCATCATTTTCGACGGAATGCGCATTAAAGGATATTTTGATTCCGAGGACGATGTAACCACCCCGGATGATGAAGAGTTTAAGAAGGTTCTTGAAGAACTGAAGGATGAAAATGAAAAGCAGGAAGAAATCGAATTTGATATGACCTTTGCAAGAGAATATCAGGAAAAGAAAGATGTTCTTAAGGAGAAAGAAAAAATCCAGCTTGACAGAAGGGCAGAGAGAGCAAAACTCAAAAAAGAATTCAATGATGTATTTAAAAAGAAGAGTGAGCTCGAGGATGAAATCAAGGCTATAGATTTTGCAATAGCCAGAATTAATTCAATCTCAGACAAATATAAGAAGGCTGCTTATTCCGGATTTCTTCAGCATGTTTCTGATATGATACCGGGGCTTACAGGTGGTAAGTATACGGAGATTGATTTTGATGAAAGGGGAAATATCATAGTTGACGGCGTGGAAGGTAAATCAATGCTTGACACTCTCGGAAGACGTGATATCGACAGAATCGCTATGGCAGTGAGGCTTGCGGCCGCCAAGCATTTGGCAGAGGAGGCGCTTCCGCTGGTTATAGATGGGACAGGTGAGGTTAAGTCTGAGGAATCCCTCAGGGCATTTATAAATTATCTGATCAAAATGAATGAAGAACAGATTATAATTATGACGGATGATACAAGGCTCCATGGAGTGCTTGTGGAATCCGGTGTCAGTGCTAATCTTGTTCAATTATAAGATTTGATTTGAGATTTTTTAAAGGGGAGAGGCCTAGTGCCTTTCCCTTTTATGTTGTGGCGCGCCTTGCGGCGCATGTTTTCGGGGTATAACAGATTGGAGGCATTATGATAATAGATTTTCATACCCATACATTTCCGGAAAAAATAGCCGAGGCGGCGGTTTCTCAGCTTGAAAAGTCAGGAAATACCAGGCGCCATACATCAGGCACAAACAGCAGTCTCATGGATTCCATGAAGAGGAGCGGAGTGGATGTGTCAGTCATACTTCCGGTAGTTACGAATCCGGCAAAAACATCCCATATTAATCAGAGGGCTGCGCTGATCAATGAGACTTCAGAAGAAACAGGGCTTATAAGCTTCGGAGGAATTCATCCATTGGCGGAAAATTATATAGAACTGCTGGATGAATGTGCGGCTCTCGGAATTAAGGGAATCAAGCTTCATCCGGACTATTATGGGGTTAGATTTGATGATATAAGAATGAAGAGGATAATATATCATGCCTCGGAGAATGGACTCATAGTTATCACTCATGCAGGAATCGATGTGGGACTTTACCCGCCTGAGTGCTGTGATATAGAAAGTATCCTGGATGTTATGCGGGATGTGGCGCCGGAGAAACTGGTGCTGGCTCATATGGGAGGCTGGATGAACTGGCAGGAGGTAACTGATAAACTGTCGCATCTGCCGGTGTGGATAGATACCGCTTATTCCATAGGAGAAATAGACTGGCTGGATAGAGAAAACCATAAGGACTATCATATGATGTCTGATGAGATGTTTGTAACTATGGTTCACGCATTTGGTTCTGAAAAGGTACTTTTTGCAACAGACAGCCCCTGGTCTGATCAGGAAGATTATGTTAACAGGATAAAAAATATGAATCTGAGTGATGAGGAAAGAGATAATATTTTTTCAGGAAATGCCCGAAAATTATTAAATATATAGTTGTAAAACGTATTTAACTATTGTACAATCGTATGAACAAAAGTAAAAAAGAGTAAGATAAGCTTGCCTAGTTTTTATAAATACTATATACTAACTGGGTTAGACTTATACTATCTGAAGGCTGCTTAAGATTGATGTAAAAGGCCTGTCGGAAGTTAAATATATGGAGGTAATAGAGGCAATGCTTCAGATCAAAGATTTAAAGGTTAATGTGGCAGATAAGGAGATACTTCACGGTATCAATCTGTCAGTAGGTAAGGGCGAAACCCATGTACTTATGGGACCAAACGGTGCAGGTAAATCCACCCTTGGATATGCTGTCATGGGAAACCCGAGATATGAGGTTACAGATGGATCGATCACTATGGACGGAGAGGACATTCTACAGCTTAATGCTGCTGAAAGAGCCAAGGAAGGTATATATCTTTCATTTCAGAATCCCATAGAGGTTCCGGGTATTTCACTCTCGAATTTTATAAGAAATGCGCTGGATCAGAAAACAGGTAAGCGTGTTAAGCTGTGGGATTTCCGCAAGTCAATAGAAAAAGAAATGAAAATCCTTAATATGGATCCGGAATATGCTGACAGAGATCTTAATGTGGGATTTTCCGGAGGAGAAAAAAAGAAAGCAGAGATACTTCAGATGCTTATGTTAAAACCGCGTCTTGCCATTCTTGATGAGACGGATTCGGGTCTTGATGTGGATGCGGTTCATACAGTATCCGCAGGAGTTGAGGAATTTCAGAAGAATACGGACGGTTCACTGATAATCATCACTCACAGTACAAGAATTCTTGAGTCTCTTCATGTGGATTATACACATATTCTGGTGGACGGGAAGATTGTTGCGACAGGAGACGGCTCACTGGTAGATGAGATAAATGAGCATGGTTTCGAAAAGTATGTAAATAAATAAGTGAGAGAAGAATAATGAAGGAAAAAACATATGTAGATGATATAGACAGAAGCCTTTATGATTTCAGAAATGAAGAGAAGGATGTCTATAAAGTAGAATCGGGTCTTACTCCTGATATAGTAAAACAGATATCAAAGGAAAAAAATGATCCGGAATGGATGACTGAGCACAGACTCAAATCCCTTGAAATATATAACAGTATTGATGTTACTCCATGGGGACCTCCGATTGACGGACTTAATATGGATAATATCGTTACATATATAAAACCAAAGGACAATAAAATGAGTGCTGACTGGGATGAGGTCCCGGATGAGATTAAGGATACATTTGAAAGGCTGGGAATACCTCAGGCAGAGAGAGAGTCATTGGCAGGCGTTGGAGCCCAGTATGACTCGGAACTGGTATATCATAATGTCCGTGAGGAGGTTGCGGCACAGGGTGTTATCTATACAGATCTGGAATCTGCAATGCACGGTGAGTACGGGGATATGATAAAGAGCCATTTTATGAAACTTATAACTCCGAATGATCATAAATTTGCTGCACTTCACGGAGCGGTATGGTCAGGCGGTTCATTTGTTTATGTTCCACCGGGAGTTACCGTTGAGATTCCGCTTCAGTCATATTTCAGACTTAATGCACCGGGAGCAGGACAATTTGAACATACTCTTATTATCGTTGATGAAGGTGCAGATCTTCATTTTATTGAAGGGTGCTCGGCACCGAAGTATAACGTTGCAAATCTTCATGCGGGAGCGGTTGAACTTTTTGTCGGAAAAAATGCAAGACTCAGATATTCAACAATAGAGAACTGGTCCAAGAATATGTATAACCTTAATACGAAAAGAGCAATCGTGGAAGAGGGCGGAAAGATGGAATGGGTTTCCGGCTCCTTCGGCTCTCATGTGTCTTATCTGTATCCGATGACTATCCTGAATGGTGATGATTCAAAGATGGAATTTACCGGAATCACATTTGCGGGAGAGGGTCAGAACCTTGATACAGGTTTAAAAGTTGTCCATACTGGTAAAAATACAGCTTCAACAGTAAATACAAAGTCCATATCCAAGTCGGGAGGAATAAGTACCTTCAGAAGTGCTGTAGTAGTAAATAAGGGGGCAACCGGTGCAAAGTCGGCGGTTGACTGCTCGTCCCTTATGCTTGATGATATATCAAGATCGGATACGGTACCGGCTATGGATATCAGAACAGATGACGCAGATATCGGACATGAAGCAAAGATCGGAAGAATCAGTGATGAGGCAGTATTCTATCTCATGTCAAGAGGTATCTCGGAAGAAGATGCCAGAGCCATGATAGTAAGCGGATTTGCAGATAATGTATCCAAAGAACTTCCGCTGGAATATGCTGTTGAGATGAATAACCTTATCCGTTTGGAAATGGTGGGCAGCATTGGATAGCCTGCAGGAATGATCGTATAAAGTTCATATTATATTTATGAGGAGAAAATATTGAAAGAGATGATTATTAACAGTCTTCCGGTTCCAACGTGGAGATGGTTAAAGGTAAATGAGAAATATATAAAGCTTTCAGATAAAATGCATCCTGTCAAATACCCGGATGCCTATGAGATTATTTCCGGGGATGGTGATGGGAAATTTGATGATATTGAAATGGGAATGGGAGAAGATATAGCATCTTTTGCCCGGAGCATTTCAGGTGATAAGATGAGAATCACAAAGCAGCAGGGCGATAAGGATGCAAAATACTGTATAATAAAGCTCGCCGAAGCTGATGACTATGCAGCGGGTATTGAGCTTTATGCCGGGGAAGGCAGCGTACTGAATGTATTCCTGGATTACAGCGGTCTTGGCTCTGCTACGGGAGTAAGCGACATAAGGGTAATAGCCGAAGATAATGCTGTCGTAAAACTTGTTGAAGTATTTCATTTTGATAAGGATGCTGTTTTTTATGACAATATCGGAGCGAGACTCGGAAAAAAGGCAGAGTTTAATCTAAAGCAGCTTGTAATATCAGGTGAAGATATTAATCTTGGAGTCTGCACAGAATTGGCAGGTGACTACTCACTTCTTAATTCTGATCTCGGATATCTGAGATCCGGTTCATCAAAGCTGGATATAAATTATGTGGCGCGTCAGAAAGGAAAGCTTACGGAGTCGCATATGCTGGCAAGCGGCGTTCTAAGAGATGAGGCAGATAAGATTTTCAGGGGAACCATTGATTTTATACATGGATGTGCTGATTCCAAAGGAGAAGAGAGAGAAGATGTACTTCTGCTTTCACCGGATGTGAGAAACAGGACTGTTCCGCTTATTCTATGTGCGGAGGAAAATGTTGAAGGAGAGCACGGAGCATCCATCGGAAAACTTTCGGAAGAAGAACTCTTTTATTTTGAGTCAAGAGGTATACCTGAAAAAACGGTAAATGAACTCATGGCAGCTTCCAAGCTTGAAGCGGTAGCCGGAAGAATAGATGATATGGAGATAAAGAGCTCAGTCATGAGTCTTTTATGTAAGAAGAAGGATATATAGAGATGAGCATTAATGTAACTGAAATTAGAAAAGATTTTCCTTTTTTTGATAATACAGATCTGTGTTATCTGGATAATTCAGCCACCACACAAAGACCGAGAAAGGTAATGGAGGCGCTTACGGATTATTATTATTACCATAATTCGAATCCCTTCAGAGGACTGTACGATCTTTCGATAGATGCCACCGAGCGTTATGAGGCGGCCCGTACAAAGGTTGCAGGTTTTATTAATGCAAAAAATGACAGAGATATAATCTTTACCAGGAATGCTTCGGAAAGCCTGAATCTTGCGGCCTACAGTCTTGGGGATATGTGTCTTAAAGAAGGCGATGAGATTATAACCACGGTAGTTGAACATCACAGCAACATGCTTCCATGGAGACTTACTGCCGAGAGACATGGCGCAGTTATAAAATATTTTGAATGCGAGAAGGACGGAAGTTTCAGTCTGGAAAAATTTAAGGCACTTCTGTCCGATAAAACGAAGATCGTTGCGATGACTGCGATGTCAAATATTTTCGGAAGAATTATAGATATCAAAGCTTTTGCGGCAGAGGCTCATAAGGTGGGTGCATATTTTGTTGCCGACGGTGCGCAGAGTGTTCCTCATTCAGTTACAGATGTGCAGGATACAGATGTGGATTTTCTGGCATTTTCAGGACATAAGATGCTGGCACCCATGGGAATAGGTGTATTATATGGCAAAGAGGATATTCTCAGTAAAATGCCGCCATTTCTTTCAGGAGGTGAAATGATAGAGTATGTTTCTCTGGAAGATGTATCTTATGCGGAACTGCCACATAAATTTGAGGCGGGAACTGTAAATGCGGGAGGAGCGGTTGCTCTTTCTGCTGCAATAGATTATATTAATGATATCGGAATGAAAGCTATCGAGGAAAGAGAGGAAATGCTTACCGAAATGGCTTATAATGGTATGAAGGATATCCCGCATATAACCATTCTCGGAAGTGATGATCCAAAAGAGCATCATGGCATCATTACCTTCAGGGTTGATGGAGTTCATCCTCATGATACAGCGGCAATTATGGCAGATGACGGTGTAGCTATAAGAGCGGGACATCACTGCGCTGAGCCCTTGCATCACTTTATAGGGATACCTTCCACCGTAAGGGCAAGTATCTTGTTCTACAACACGGAAGAGGAGATAGAAAGGCTCGTGAAGAGCGTTGCCTCCCTCAGAAGCAGAATGGGTTATCCGGATTAAAAAGTATATAAGAGATTTCAGAGCTTACACAGGAGAATCGTATAATGGCAATGGAAAACAGAACATTTTATAATGAGGTGCTTACAGAACACAATATTCATCCTTCACATAAGGTAAAGCTTATTAAACCGGCAATGGAACTGAGAGGGGTTAATCCTTCCTGCGGTGATGACATTACACTGCAGATAATCGTTGATGAAAACGGAACCATAGAGGACGGAGGCTTTACAGGTGATGGCTGTGCCATTTCACAGGCCAGTGCGGATATGATGCTGGATCTTATTATAGGTAAGTCGAAAGAAGAAGCGCTTGCTCTTAAAGATACATTTCTCAGGATGATCAAGGAGAAGCTGACGGAGGAAGAACTGGATACTCTTGAAGAGGCGCAGGCACTTCGGGATATCTCACATATGCCTTCGCGTGTAAAATGTGCTGTTCTGGGATGGCATACACTTGAAGAAATTCTCAGCGGAAACGGCAAGGAATCTGTTTCCACGGAAGATCAGTAAAAAAGAAAATTTAAGCAAAAAAACAGTAAATTTGTTGCGCTTTAAGTTGTATAATTATGTAAGAAACCTTCGAATTCGTTTCGAAGGTTTTTTAGAAGTCGAAAAAATAAAATAGCTGGGGGTATATTATGGCAGAAAATTATTTTGAAATAGCAGAATGGATTAAGGAAAAGGTCGATTTTAAACCGGCGGTGGGAATCGTTCTCGGATCCGGACTCGGAGGCCTGGCGGATGAGATAGAAGTAAAAACAAGAATATCATATTCTGATATTCCGGGATTCCCGAAATCTACTGTAGAAGGTCATAAGGGAGAATATATCTTCGGGTATATTGAGGGAGTACCTGCGATTTTGATGAACGGAAGAGTTCACTATTATGAGGGCTACGCCATGAATCAGGTTGTACTTCCGGTTAGGGTGATGGCACTTCTGGGGGCTGAATCAATTATTCTTACAAATGCTTCTGGCGGACTTAACAGAAGCTTCCATCCGGGGACACTTATGTGCATTAGTGACCATATATCATCATTTATTCCATCGCCGCTTATCGGACCAAATGATGACAGGCTGGGTGTAAGATTTCCGGAAATGAGTCAGGTTTATGATAGAGAATATATCAAGGCTATGCACAGTGTGGCTGATGAACTCGGAATAGAGCTGGAGGACGGGGTATACCTTCAGGTTACCGGACCTGCTTATGAATCACCGGCAGAATCAAGGGCATATCTTATGCTGGGAGCGGATGCGGTAGGAATGAGTACAGTATGTGAAGCTGTTGTCTTAAAGGCGATGGGTATAAGACTTCTTGGCCTCAGCTGTGTCACTGATATGGCAATAGATAATGAAGAACTGTTTGTGACACATGAAGAGGTGCAGGCAGTGGCAAATGCCGCCGGAAGCAAGATGAAGCTCCTGGTTAAAAATACAGTTAAGCGGATATTTGCATAAGAGTATAATCGCGGAAGTATTCAATGCATTAAAGGCTTATGAAAATCTGGAATATTTCAACAAAAAGCCAAAAGCAAGAAAGCAGGGATAAACTCTTACAAGTCTTGCAGTGATTGCAGTTGAAGCATCAATCAGTGAAGCTAAGGAAAAGGGTGATAAAAACGGACCTAAAAAGATGCTGGATAATTACAGAGCCGAAGAAAAAGAAGTTAAAAGAATGCTGGATAATG
>CAMOCO010000034.1 GCA_946610715.1 uncultured Clostridia bacterium
ATAAATATTTTACAATCATGGCTGTCAGCTCGCGTATGACAGCCTTTTTGTTTTTACCGGAGTTATGAAACATCGTGTCATGTACTGCAGCTTCGACTGTAGTAAGGATTAAGTAAGATGCGGTTTTCAGGTCTTTAATCTTCAGTTCGTCTTTATAGGCTGAGAGAACCGAAGTAAACATTTTAGTCAGTTCCTTTTTATGAACCATTTCGATTTCCCTGAATTCATCCGACTGCTCCGACAGAGAAGCAATCTCACGTTGAAATGCCGTTTCATATTCATGTCCCTTAAAAACGGTTTCTATATATAGATATATGGTTTCTTCAATAGAGAGGTTATCAAGGTTATCGAAAGGACCTGTAACATCATCCGTTCCGGATCAGATGATGTCTCTGATAGTAATTCTTATTGCGGTATCAATTCTGATATTTATTGCGGTTATGTATCTCATGTTAAATGTGATTGTAGACAGGGCGGCGTTTGGTATATCTCTTGTAAAGATATTTGGATACAGGATGAAGGAAATCAGAAGAGTATATCCGTATTTTATCGCCAATACAGCTATGGGAATGAATCTTCATATTGAGTGGTTCTTATATGGAGCGGTTATTCTCGGAATAGTTGCGGTCTATCTTGTGATAAGCGGAGTGTTGACAGGTAAGATCAAGCGTATTGTTCCTGCTGAAGTACTCAAGAATAGGGAATAAATATAGTTATGCACGATATTTCCGATATCTGCCAAAAAGAATACCATCATCCAGATATTGCTCAGTTTCTGATACCCACATAGGGAACTTTCCGGTGGAAAGGGCGGTTTGACCATTTAACATACCGGTGTGGAATGATAAGTGCCTGTACTGACGAAGTACAAGTTCAAGGCGGGTGTATTTACAACCGGCCGGCTTTTCGTAAAGCATCTGGTCTGTCAGGGTATCCAGATAATCAAGAGTCTTCTTTTCTATTGAATCAAGATAGGAAAGCAGTTCCTCGTCTGAAAGTACAACATCGCACGGATTATCGGGATTATCCATTCCTTCTACATGGAAGGAGGGCTCTTCGTAATCAAAGGGATTGATAAACCATTTGTCAGCAGAGTGAAGAGCGTGGTATGCCCAACGCCAGCAAGGTGCACCCAGACAGTCGGCATCACGGTCGTATGCTCGTATAGAAGTTCTGATATTCAGAAAGTTCGGTACTACAGTATCTTTGATAATCATACATAATTCATTCATTTGTGATTCCTCCTTGCATCATATGATTTATAAACGTATAATAACATCAAAGTACATATCGGTAAAATTGAAATAAATGATAATAACATTCGGAAAATATGAATTAAGGAATGGAATTCAATTTGATGAAAGGGAGAGATAAAGGGTGACGATCACACAGTTAAATACATTTTTGAAAATAACGGAATATGGAAGCTTTTCGGCTGCGGCTAATAATCTTGGGTACGCTCAGTCTACAGTGACGACCCAGATTAAGCAATTGGAGGATGAACTTGAATGTCAGCTTTTTGACAGATTGGGCAAGACTATCATTCCCACTTCGCAGGGGAAAAGACTTATTACGTATGCAGAAAAAATGCTTCAGCTGGAAAGGGAGATTCATATTGAGGTATCTGATGATGAAGAACCGACAGGTGTTTTGAAAATAGGTGTTTCCGAATCATTATGCTACAACCGCATTCCTGAGATTATGATGGAGTATAAAAAGAGAGTTCCGGGAATAGATATTCAGCTTACATTTATCACACATGATACCTTTCCGGATATGCTGCAAAAAGGAGAACTGGATCTGGTATACACACTGAATCCCGATATGGAAGATGAAAGACTGACCGGATTGTATAAGAGTGAAGAAGCCCTTGGTTTCTTTGTCTCACCGGATCATCCGTTGGTTGGAAAAAAGATTAAGGAAAAAGATCTGGAGGGTTATCCTTTGCTTTTAACGGGGCATAACTGCAGCTTCAGGCATATGATTCTTTCTGATTTATCAAAATGTGGCATTGATTCTAAGACTCTTATTGAGACAAGCAGTAAGGAAGTGCTGAAACAATTTGCTGCTAATGGTCTCGGTATTGCTTTCATTCCGGATATGACCGCAGATAAGGAAATGAAAAACGGAACGCTGAAAAAACTGGATTGGAAAGGAAAGAGCTTTCCAATTTATTCGCAGATATTCATACACAAAGATAAACATATAGGCAAGGCAATCAGCAGTCTGGTGGACATTATAAAAAGTGAGATATTATAAATATTAACTTGACGTTTTTTTAGTAATTTGCTAAGGTTTATGAGTAATAAAACATAAAAAGAGGTTACGAAATTGTACTGGACAGATGTTAATGTTCAACTGAAAAAAGGTTACACTTTTTATCCCTACGGGGATAGTGCGCCCATTTTCAGGATTTAAGTACAATCTGAAATAATAAATCTGAAATAAGCAGCATTATCTCCCATGAGTTTTTGAGGGTGTCAAAAGAGACATCAAACGAACTATGAAGGGAGATTTTTTTATGTTTAATTTAAAGAAACAAATAAGAACTTTATATATAACGGGAGTACTTGGGAATCTGTCACTTACCGGAGCGTGGGTAGTTATACTTGCAGCCAGAGGATTTTCTCTTGTACAGATTGGATTTGCAGAGACAGTATTTCATATTACAAGTCTTATATGTGAGATTCCGTCTGGAATGCTGGCAGATATGTATGGTAGAAAGAAGATGCTGGTGCTTGGAAACCTGATGACCATAACCGGGGATATTGTGATGTTTCTGTCACAGGACTATTGGATGGTTCTTCTATCAATGCCATTTCATGCCATGGCTTATAACTTTGCATCCGGATCGGGTGAGGCGCTTGCCTATGACTCCATGAAAAAGGTGGGAAAGCAGGAGGGCTATGAGAAATATGTTTCTAATCAGTCAATAATCTTTAGGATAGCAAGTGGAATATCGACACTTGCAGCGGGACTGGCGCTTTATCTGGGTTACAGGAAATCCTATATGATTAGTGCTGTGATGGGTTTAATTACCCTTTGCTTTACGCTAACACTTTTTGAAATAAAGGGTAAAGAAGAGAGAAAGCATTCGTCTTTATTGAAAGAAATAATTTCATTTTTTGTAGATTCGATAAAGTTTCTGTATCATAACTCAAAGGCAGCAAAGCTTATGTTCCTCAATTCATTTGTAGGAGCGGTGGATATTTTACTTTTATTCTTTTTACAGAGCAAGCTTAGAGATGCAGGACTATCTAACTGGATGCTTGGACCGGCGCTCTTTATTATGGAAGTTGGAGGAATAGTTGGTGCAAAGCTGATACTTAAAGCGAAAAAGGCAAAGTATGTAAGTGTGTTTATTGTCTGCACAACCGGTGTATTGGCGGGGGTCATGCTTGAACATACGGGTATAATCGTTTTAATGGTTCTGGGTGGATTTATCTCAGCTATGTCTGACGATGCGATTCAGATAAGGACAGATGCAAAGCTTAACAGTATGTTTCCATCAGAGCAGAGAGCAACACTTATTTCAATATCATCCTTTACATTTTCGGTGATAATGATCGTGATGTCCCCGCTCGCCGGATACTTCTTTTCTATCTGGTGATGCTGGATATTATGCTTCCGGAAGACGGAACCGTTAGAGCGTGTTGCAGATCATTGCACTTTTCACCTGCCGTATCTATGTGGCTGTAAACCGCGCTTTTCAATCTTAGGAGCTTTTTCCATTTCATCTATCTCGTCGTAAACTTCATCTCCGAAAACTTCACAGATAACCTGCTTATTGGTTTTTACTATGTTATTAAACTTTTGACCGTCGTTCTGAACGAATTTCCCATATTCTTCATCAAGCCTGTCACGTTTGGCAGGTTCCTCAATGACGTAAGTTGATTTTAATCTGGCTTAGATTGTGACAAATGTCATATGAATTATTTGACATATTTCACTGATTTTTTTATCTCAAATCCAATAAACTATGAGGTGTAAAATGAAAACGGCAATAATCAGCTATGTTTGATCGGAAAGGACGAGTTATGAGCGAGACGGTAGTAAGAATCAGTAATCTGGTAAAAAGATATAAGGAGCTTATTGCTCTGGATAACTTCAGCATGGAAATAAGAAAGGGAGAGATTTTCGGACTTCTGGGACCAAACGGTTCGGGTAAGACAACGACTATTAACTGCCTCCTGTCACTGCTTGAATATGATAAGGGTGAGGTTGAACTATTTGGTGAGAAAATGACTCCTAAAAGAAGAGATATCAAGAAAAGAATAGGAATAGTTTGCCAAAATATTGCGGTGTTTGATGAACTTACGGTTTATGAAAATATAGATTACTTTTGCGGATTATATATAAGGGATAAAAAAACGAGAAAACAGTATGTTGAAGATGCTATCGGGTTTGTTGATCTGAACGAATTTCGAAAGTTTTATCCCAGGAAGCTTTCCGGTGGACTGCTCAGAAGATTAAATATTGCCTGTGGTATAGCGCATAAGCCGGATCTGATAATTCTGGATGAACCCACAGTGGCGGTAGATCCGCAGTCCAGAAACAGGATTCTGGAGGGCGTTGTAGAGTTAAACAGGGCAGGAGCCACCATCATATATACTTCACATTATATGGAAGAGGTTGAGCAGATCTGTTCACGGATTCTTATTATGGACAGGGGCAGGGAGATAGCTTCCGGTACCGCCGAAGAGCTTAAGAGCCGTATAAAGAATACGGAAAATGTGATCGTAGATATAAAGAGATTGTCAGGCGAACATATCGAGGCCATTAAGAAACTGAATCATGTATATGATGTTAAGTATATGAGCGATAAGCTCACGATAAAATGCAGTGGCGGCAAACATAATATCACTCATGTTATCGAGTATCTTACGGAGAATGGAGTTAAATATGAAAGAATCTATTCCGAACTGCCGACACTTAATGATGTATTTTTGGAAATCACAGGTAAAGAATTAAGAGACAAGGAGTAAGAGATGTTTGGAAGAGTATTAATAGCGCAACTGAAATTATCACTCAGATCAAAAATATATGTATTCTGGACACTTGCATTTCCGATGATTCTTGGAACGCTCTTCTATTTTGCATTTTCATCTGTCTATGAAAATAACAGGAGTGAACCGATTCCTGTAGTTATTGAGGCTGAAATATCTCTTGAAAATCATCCTTTTATAAAGGTATTGGATGACCTTGAATATGAAGATGGTACAAGAATGATTGAAAAAGTAGATGTGTCAGATCATGAAGAGGCGGAAAAACTTCTGGGAGACGGGGATATAGCCGGTATTATAACGGTATCAGGTCTTAAGGATATTTATCTGGAAGTAAATGGTATGGGGGTCAAACATAGTATATTGTCCGGCATTATTTCAGAATATAGAGCAGAGGTGGATAAGGCCGTAAATGAGAAGTCCGAAAGACCGGATGAAATGATGGGAGAACCTTCAAATAGTTTAAGCTTTGTGCATGAAAAGAGTTTAGGTGGTGAAAACAGAGATCCGTTTGTAACATATTTTTATAATCTGATAGCTATGCTTGCCATGATGGCTTCTATTGCCGCACTCTATACAATAGTCAGTAATCAGGCCAATCAGTCTGCAACGGGAATCAGACTTGACGGATCTTCCGTAAATAAGGTTTTTCTGGAGCTTGCGCAGCTGGCGGCTCTTATGATCATTCAAAGTGTTATCACGGCGATAGCTCTATCTTATTATATATATGTTTTGGGAGTGAAGTACGGAGGAGATACAGGCCTCGTATATGTTACTTCAATATCTGCCAATCTGGTCGGGCTTTCTCTGGGTTATCTGGTTGCGCATATCGGTAAGTTTTCACGGGACAAAAAGGAAGCGCTGCTCATGGCTGTTCTTCTGGGAGGCGGCTTCATGGCCGGCCTTATGCTCGGAGATATAAAGATATGGGTTGAAATGAATTTTCCGCTATTTAATCGTATAAATCCATCGGCAGTTATAACAGATGCATTTTATGCATTAAATCTTTACGGTGTAGGCCCAAGATATTACAGAGCATTGATCTATATATTTGGACTCAGTGCAGTTATGACGATTGCCGGATTATTTCTTTCAAGAAAAAACAGTTATAAGAGCTTATAGGAGGCAGTATGCAGATTTATAAGACATTTTTTAAGGTACTTAGAAATTATAAAGTAAGTTTACTGATGTACGGAGTTATTATGATCTTTATGATCTGGGTATTTGCTTCGGAGGCAGGCTCCGGTTCAGAGAAATTAGTTCAGAAAAGATATAGTATATTTGTGGTTGATGAGGATAATTCAGAAGTTTCCAAAGAGCTTATGGGTTATCTCGGAGAAAAGCATACACTGGTTGAAGGCGAATATTCCGACGAACAGATAAAAGATATGCTCTTCTATGAAAATATAAGCGAATATATAGTGATACCGGAAGGGTTTGGTGATGACCTGGAAAATGTAGTTAATTCCAAGAAAGAAGGACAGTCATTTGATATAGAAAGCTTTGCTCATCTGCTTGAGGGAACCTATGATGATGGTATGCCGAGAGGTATCTTTATAAATATGCAGATAAATCAGTATCTGAACGCAGTAACCGATTATATGGCTTCGGGGAACAGTCTGTCTGAAGCATCAAAAAAGGCAAAAGAAGTTTTGGACATCTCCGAATTCACCACAATAAAAGAAGAGCAGATAGACGAAAACAGAACCATCTATACTTCGTTTCTGGTTCTGCCATATGGCATACTTTCCATAATATTTTCAGGAGTGATTCCGGTAATTGTTGCCTTCAATGAAAAAGAAAAGAAAAACCGTACAAATGTCTCTTCAATGAAAATTACTACGAGAAATATATCTTTAATTCTGGGCACAGCTACTGTCGCCTTTGTGGTGGCTACTGTATTTATAGCGGTGATAACATTAAAGAACGGAGGAAACCATGTTTTTTCCGAAGCCTGGTGGATCTCTGTGCTGAATACATATATTTATACCTTAACGGTGACACTTCTGCTTTCGATGCTGACCAGTTTTCCTTTTTTGTCCACAGAAAAAGGAACCTCGAATGCCGCTTCATTTCTGACGGTTATCATTGGATTATCATTTGCATTTTTGGGAGGCACATTTGTTGATTTAGATATTCTCGGAGAGAAAGTGGCAAAGATCGGAAGATTTATACCAAACTACTGGTATAGTGTGGCATGCAAGAAAATATGGTATGGAGGAGAAATCTCCGATATTATGGGATGCTGCATGCTCCAGATCCTCTTTGGACTGGTATGTCTTGCCGTTGGACTGGCATTTACCAGGTATTACAGCAATAAGGCCGGAAGTTGTAAGTAAAACGGAAAGCTGATATACTAAGTCCATGAATAGGCTGATTGATAAAATAATAATATTTGCATTATCTTTATTTGCCATGAACTCTATATTGAGAGGCACAGCATTTCTTGTGTGTGTATATGTCGCAATAATGATCAGCGCGCTGAATTATTATCTGATTCGAGGGGAAAGATCAGACTTTCTGATGAAACCCGATTCAGGTGGTGAATGGTGCGCTTTTTTCCTTGAAATAATAGTTGCGGCAGTTGCTGTATACTATCCTCCGGCGGCGTCCCTTCTTCCCCTTTTACTATATGATGTAGTAAGAAGCAGAAACTATATAGCCGGAGCTTTGTCCATGGCAGCTTTTATATATTCTTTTGCAACATTTGGCGTATATCAGACCGTATATATTATTATCATATCTGCAGCAGCGATAATCCTCAGCATTTATTCTGAGAGAATGGCAATAATATCAAAGAACTACAGAAGTATAAGAGATGACAGCTCGGAAAAAAACGACAGACTCCGTTCCCAGAATCTGGAGCTCCTGAATGCCAGAGATACGGAGATTTATAACGCTCAGCTTTCTGAACGTAATCGTATTGCCAGAGATATTCATGATAATGTCGGGCATACGCTCTCCCGGGCTATACTCCAGATGGGCGCGCTCCTGGCAATTCATAAAGAGGAGCCGGTACATGGTCAGCTTGAGGATGTAAGGAAAACGCTCGACAGTGCCATGAACAGTATCAGATCCAGCGTACATGATCTCCATGATGATTCCATAAATGTGAAGACCGGCATCTATCAGATGGCAGAATTACTGAAGGATAATTATAATGTCAGTATAGATATAGATGTGGGCGAAAATATGCCCCGTGCGGTTAAGTATGCCGTGATCGGAATAACCAAGGAGGCTATATCAAATATTGTAAAACATAGCAGCAATAAGGATGTCATTATCTCCTTAAATGACCATCCTTCAATGTATCAGCTGATCATACATGATTATAATGATTCAGGGAATGATGCTGCTATTTCCGGGAAGATTAGTAAAAATAGTACGGGGTCTGACACCGGAATGGGACTTGAAAATATAAGAAGCAGAGTGGAGTCTGTTAATGGAAACCTTACCATCACAACTGATAACGGTTTCCGGATATTTGTATCTATTCCAAAGTGATGAGAGGGAGTGATGTGAAAAGTGAAGGTAGTTATTATAGATGATGATAAGCTGGTTGCAGCATCGCTAAGGACGATAGTAGAATCAGATCCCGATATCGAGGTCCTTGAGATAGGCTACTCGGGCAGGGATGCTATAGAATTGTATGACAGATATAATCCGGATATACTACTCACCGACATACGTATGGAAGGAATGAGTGGTCTGGAGGCAGGAGAAATGATCCTTGCAAAATACAGCGATGCCAGATTGCTTTATCTGACAACATTTAATGATGATGAATATATAGTAAAAGCATTATCAATAGGAGCAAAGGGATATATTATCAAACAGGACTTTGACTCCATCATACCTTCGCTTAAGGCAGTATATAGCGGACAGTCTGTTTTCGGAAATGAGATAACAGTGAGGCTTCCGAATATTCTCAATAAAAGAGATATGGAGAAATCCGATATGGACTACGCTGCATTTGATCTCACGGCCCAGGAGACGGAAATCGTTAAATGTGTTGCGGAGGGGCTGTCAAATAAAGAAATTGCTGACAGACTATATCTGTCCGAAGGGACAGTAAGAAATTATATAAGTAATATCTTATCAAAGCTGGACCTGAGAGACAGAACCAATCTGGCCATATTTTATTATAAAAATATATAGATGATCAATCGAAACGAGATGAATGTTTGAAGTATAGAAAGGCTGAAGGATATGATAGATCAGTTTTCAAGAACAAAAATATTATATGGTGATGAAGCGATGGAAAGGCTTGCCGCCTCACGTATTGCGGTTTTTGGAATAGGTGGTGTGGGAGGTTATGTGGTGGAGGCGCTTGCGAGGAGCGGTATAGGAGCACTTGACATTGTAGATAGTGACAAGGTTGCCCTGACAAATCTGAATCGTCAGATAATCGCCACAAGAAAAACTCTGGGACAGTATAAGGTGGATGCGGCAGAGGAAAGGATCCATGACATAAATCCCGATTGCGTGGTAAGAAAATACAATACCTTCTTTTTACCTGAAACTGAGGATCTGTTCGATTTTCATTGTTATAACTATGTTGTAGATGCAATAGACACAGTTGCAGGGAAACTTGCGATTATTGAAAAAGCGAAGAAAGAGGGAGTGCCGGTCATATCCTCCATGGGAGCCGGAAATAAAATGAATGCCGCTATGTTTGAGGTGGATGACATTTACAGGACATCCGTCTGTCCCCTTGCAAAGGTAATGAGACGTGAATTGAGAAAGAGGGGGATAGATTCCCTTAAGGTCGTATATTCAAAGGAAGAGCCGATAAAACCGTTAGAAACAGATGAAGAGTCTGAAAAGAGGAGTATTCCGGGCTCGACAGCATTTGTTCCGTCCGTAGCAGGTCTCATCATAGCAGGTGAAGTGATAAATGATATAGCAGGAATTAAGATTTAAAATTCTTAATTCCTGCTATCTGTTCTTTATACCGGATTACAGATCAATGTACCGGATTATAAGTCTTTTGAAATTGTATATTCATTATCGGTATCCAGAAAATCTTTCTTTTCTCTTTCTTTCATGAGGTCTAATGCAGTTGCATTACCTGCCTCGTTTTCTGTTTTCGTCTCTGCCTCAGCCTCAGCTTTTTGTGAAGTAAGGGCTCTGAGAATATAAATACCTATAATGATTACGGCGGTTACTATAAATATTCCCAACAGACCGACTCCCATGATCGGGAGCGATTCCATAAATGCAGCAGTATCAATTTTCATATTCAGATCCTCCTATCGAGCTATCAGGTTGAGAATCAGACCGCCGGCAATTACAGAAGCAATCTGACCTGAAACATTAATTCCGATTGTATGAGTGAGGAGAAAGTTTGAACTGTCTTCCTCAAGACCAAGCTTATGAACAACTCTGGCGGACATTGGAAAAGCTGAGATTCCGGCAGCTCCAATCATAGGATTCAGTTTCTTCCGGGCAAAAAGGTTGATCAGCTTAGCGAAAAGAACGCCGCCTGCAGTATCAAAGATAAAGGCAATAAGTCCCAGACACAGTATCAGCAGTGTCTGAGGATTAAGAAATGCATCTGCCTGCATTTTTTCAGCAATGGTAATCCCGAGAAAGAGTGTAATGAGGTTTGACAGATCAGTCTGAGCTGTCTCGGAAAGTGAATTAAGCACGCCGCATTCCCTGATAAGGTTACCGAACATAAGGAAACCGATAAGTGCTACCGCATTAGGAGCAACAAGACCTGTAAGAATGGTTACAAATACAGGGAACATAATTCTTGCGGTCTTAGATACATTGTTTGCTGAATATTCCATACGGATTTTACGTTCTTTTTTAGTGGTAAGGAGTTTAATGATCGGAGGCTGAACAATTGGTACAAGAGCCATATAAGAGTAGGCTGCAACAATGATTGCTCCGATATATCTGGTTCCGAAATAATTGGCAACGAAGATGGAAGTTGGTCCGTCAGCTGCGCCGATTATGGCAATTGATGCCGCGTCCTTAAGTTCAAATCCGAAAAGGGAAGCCAGACTCAGTGTGAAAAATATACCAAATTGAGCAGCTGCACCGAATATCATGAGTTTCGGATTTGAAAGAAGCGGACCGAAATCGATCATCGCACCGATTCCCACAAAAAGCAGGAGAGGGAACAGCTCATTTGCTATACCATTTTCAAAAAGAATTGAGATGGGACCTTCCTGGAAAATGTCTCCCACGGTCTGGGAGATAGCTCCGGAAAAAGGAAGATTTACGAGGATGGTACCGAAGCCGATGGGGAGAAGAAGCGTCGGTTCCATCTTCTTCTTAATGGCGAGATAGATGAGAACTCCTCCGATCACCCACATTATTACCTGTTTATAATCCAGGTTGGTGACATTAGAAAACAGTGATAATAATCCGTTCATATATGCGTACTCCTTTAAAAAAATCCTGCAAAAGAATCACAGGAAAAATTGTAACATATTATACCATCATTGTATGTCAATCACAATTTAAAAAATCTATGGTTGTTACCATTAAAAGAAGAACTTACTTGACATAGAATGAGGTGTGATATATTGTATAGGTGGTTAAAGAAATCTAATTATAATTATATGCATAAAATATCAATGCATATATAAGAAATCATGGGAAGGCGATAAAATGAACGGAACTGTATCAACAATAATAATAGTTGCAATTCTGGCAGTAATAGTATTCTTTGCTATCAAAAATTCAATCCCTCATTTTAAAGGGGAAGGAAGCTGCTGCGGCGGTTCGGGAGGAGAAGAGCTGATAAAACCCAAAAAGTTGAAAAATATAGTGGCTGTTAAAGTGCTTGAAATTGAGGGAATGCATTGTGAGAACTGCTACCGCAGGGTTCAGAATGCACTGAATTCCATCGAAGGAGTAAATGCAAAGGTGCATGGAAGCAGAAAACAGGCAGTTGTAAAAATGGATAAGGATATGGAAAACAGTGAATTGGAGCAGGTTGTAAGTCGATTAGGTTATAAGGTTGTTTCAATAAAAAAATAATTCTTGACAGGTTAGCGGATGCTAACTATAATAAATTCCGGTTAGTGAGAGCTAACTATATTTTACGGCATTGAGTTAGCTATATCTAACAAACATTGAAAGGAGGTAAAAATAATATGATGCCTCTAATCTATGCAGAAATCGGACACGAAGAGACTATTAAAAAAATAGGCGGAAGTCCTGAGGTAAAAAAGCATTTGGAGGACCTGGGCTTTAATGTGGGAGGTCAGGTATGCGTAGTAAGCTCACTTGGTGAGAACCTGATCGTAAAGGTCAAGGAAAGCCGTGTGGCTGTCAGCGAGGAACTGGCAAAAAAAATCATGATCTAATGCTGGGAGGAATAGCAGTGAAAACATTAAGAGATGTAAAGATTGGAGAAACGGTAACAGTTGTAAAACTCCATGGAGAGGGAGCTGTAAAACGCAGAATAATGGATATGGGAATTACCAGGAACACGTCGATCTATGTGCGCAAGGTTGCTCCTTTGGGCGATCCGATTGAAGTGACTGTCAGAAATTATGAATTGTCTCTTCGAAAAGCGGATGCTGAGATGATCGAAGTAAAATAGTGGAAAGGAAGTAAGTTAAAATGAGTATTCGTATTGCACTTGCAGGTAATCCGAACAGCGGAAAGACTACACTGTTCAATGCCCTGACCGGATCAAACCAGTTTGTGGGAAACTGGCCGGGAGTAACTGTTGAAAAAAAGGAAGGAAAATTAAAGAAGCATGATGACGTGACCATCACCGACCTTCCGGGTATATATTCGCTTTCTCCATATACATTGGAGGAAGTTGTAGCAAGAAATTACCTCATAGGTGAGAAGCCTGACGCTATTCTGAATATTATTGACGGAACAAATCTTGAGAGAAATCTGTATCTTACAACACAGCTTACAGAGCTGGGAATTCCTGTTGTGGTTGCCGTTAACATGATGGACATTGTCAGCAAAAATGGCGATAAGATAAATATTGGTGAACTGTCAAAAGAGCTTGGATGCAAGGTTATTGAAATATCGGCACTGAAGGGTGATGGTATTCAGGATGCGGCGGAGGAAGCTATTAAAGCCGCTAAAGATGGAAAGACCATTCCACAGCATACATTTGCAGGACCGGTTGAACATGCTCTGGCTCATATAGAAGAAGCAATCTTACACGATATGCCTGAGGAAGAGCAGAGATGGTACGCTGTTAAAGTATTTGAGCGTGATGATAAGGTTCTTGAGCAGCTTAAGATACCTGCTGATAAACTGGCTCATATTGAAGGGGACATCAAGGCAGCGGAAAAGGAACTTGATGATGATGCAGAAAGCATCATAACAAATGAGCGTTACGTATATATAGCTAAAGTTATTGATAAATGTTATAAGAAAAAGAACGCCGGAGCGCTTACGACCTCTGATAAGATTGATAAGATAGTAACCAACAGATGGCTGGGACTTCCTATCTTTGCAGCGATAATGTTTATAGTATACTGGGTTGCCATGGTTGCGGTAGGTGCACCTGCTACAGACTGGGCAAATGACGGACTCTTTGGTGACGGATTCCACCTTTTCGGTATGGATGACGGATATGGAGATATAGCAGAAAGATATGCAGAAGCTTCTGCTATAGTAGATGGCTACGATGCCTATGTCGAGGAAAACGGTAGTGCCCCGACAAGTGAATTTATTTACACGGTTGAAGATGAAGAAACACTTGAGGTCATTGAAGAGACGGCAAGTATTGATGATTATAATGAAGCATTAAAGACAATGGAGGAGATTGGTGATGAGCCTGATCCGGCAGATTACGGAACATGGGTTCCGGGAATACCGTCACTGGTAGAATCAGCACTTGACTCCGCAGGAGCGGCAGAGTGGCTGAAGGGTCTTATCCTTGATGGTATAGTTGCCGGCGTTGGTGCGGTACTTGGCTTTGTTCCTCAGATGCTGGTGCTCTTTTTGATGCTGGCATTTCTTGAGGCATGCGGATATATGGCACGTATAGCATTTGTGCTTGACCGTATATTCCGAAGATTCGGTCTTTCCGGAAAATCCTTTATTCCGATGCTGATAGGTGTGGGATGTGGTGTTCCGGGAGTTATGGCCAGCCGTACAATTGAAAGTGAACGTGACAGAAGAATGACTATCATGACAACTACATTTATCCCCTGCAGTGCCAAGGTTCCTTTCATCGCCATGATTGCAGGTGCGATCTTCGGAGGTTCGGCATGGGTATCTACTTCAGCATATTTTATCGGTATGGCGGCAATAATCATTTCCGGTATTATCCTGAAGAAGACAAAGATGTTCTCGGGTGATCCGGCACCTTTCGTTATGGAGCTTCCTGCATACCATATGCCTACCATAGGAAATGTTCTTCGTTCAATGTGGGAGCGTGGATGGTCATTTATCAAGAAGGCAGGAACCATAATCCTTCTTTCAACTATCGTAATCTGGTTTACAAGCTACTTTGGTTTTGCAGAAGACGGATTCAGAATGCTTGCAGAGGATGAGCTTGAGCTTTCACTCCTTGCAAAATTCGGAAATGCTATCGCATGGATATTTGCTCCTCTTGGCTGGGGTAACTGGCAGGCTGCAGTTGCATCCATCACAGGTCTTGTAGCAAAAGAGAATATCGTAGGTACAATGGGTATTCTTTACGGAAGCGGAGAATTAACTACATGGCAGGCGCTTTCCGCAACATTTACAGGCGTTACGGGATTCTCATTCCTGGTATTCAATCTGCTTTGCGCACCGTGCTTTGCTGCAATCGGAGCAATTAAGCGTGAGATGAATAATCCGAAGTGGACATGGTTTGCAATTCTTTATCAATGCGGATTTGCTTATGTTATTGCGCTTATGATCAATCAGTTCGGTGGAGCATTTACAGGCAATCTGAATATTTTAGGACTTGCAGTATCCATCGTAATATTGCTTGGTATGATTTATATGCTGTTCTTTAAGAGCTACAAAGAAGCCGATAAATTGACAAGTATTGCATAGTACAAAAATTGATGAAAGACCCGTAGCTTTCTGAAAAAAAAGGGCTGCGGGTCGTTTTTTATTTATTTTTTTATCAGGATTAGGTATAATTTAATTTAGTTTCAGTTGTTTTTTGCAATTGAGAGGATATAGGTCAGTTAAAATGTTGTACAGAAAATTTAGTAAAAAAATACCGGTGGTGACGGCGCTGTCCTTAGCAATGCTGCTGTCGGGCTGTGGCGGCGGAGTCGCTGACAGAAGAGAAAACGGCAATAATGTAAATGATGTAATAAATCAGCAGGTAAAGGAAGAAGAGGGGAAAAAAGAAGCAGGTAAGGAAAGTACGGAAGTAGTAGAGGTAACTACCGAAGCATTACCGGAACCAACAACCGAAGTTACCACAGAGGCCGTAACAGAGGTGGCATCTGAAGTATTGACGGAAGAATATCTGGGAGAACCGGATCCGAATGTGGATATTGATCTTACTGTAATGAGTAAGGATATGATATATGCGACGGTTTATCAGATGATGCTGTCACCGGAAGAATTTGTGGGTAAAAAGGTTAAGGCGGATGGAATCTATGCATCCGGCTATTATGATGCTACGGGAAAATGGTATCATTATTGTATAATTAAGGATGCTCAGGCCTGCTGTCAGCAGGGAATGGAATTCACCTGGGAAGATGGCAGCCACGATCTCAGTGAATATCCCGAACAGGGAGCTGAGATTCAGGTTATCGGAACCTTCAGAATCTATAAAGATTTTGAAGATGATGTGCAGCAGTACTGTGAGCTGGCAAGTTCAGACATGACTGTATTGACAGAAGAACCGGTAAACGAATAATACGTATTTAGCAAAGGGGGAAATGAAAAGTGGGATTATTTGACGGAAAAAGTCCGTTTGATACAA
>CAMOCO010000035.1 GCA_946610715.1 uncultured Clostridia bacterium
ATCCCCGTCATTTATTATATCAGTATCAATAACGTTTTCATCATCAGGTAAAATATCAGAGGAATTGTCATCAGGATTAGCATTTTTATCTTCCTGATCAACATTTGTTATAGAGATAATATTACCATTTGAATCATACTCATACTCGGAATAGCTTCCATCATCATGTATAACTCTTTTCACACGACCTTCAGGATCATATTCGTACTCATCAGCTCGTACACTGATACACATAGAAAGCACTAATATCAAAGCGACCAAAATATCAAAGCATATTTTGATTACATTTTTCTTTTTTACTCGCATATTCTCACCCATAACAATTTAAATTAACATAGTAAATTGATACTATCATATGCAATTAATTATTTCAATGCTCGTGATAAAAGAGTTTGAAACTAAAGCCTTTATAATATATAATACTCCTTTGATGATTATAAACTATAGTATATTAATTATGTAATAATTTTTTAGCGGGAGGCTTATACTCATGAAAAGACTTGGAATTGATATCGGTTCGACTACTGTTAAGGTTGCCGTCATCGATCAGGATAACAGGATACTCTTTTCAGAATATAGAAGACATTTTGCAAGGATCAAGGAAACGCTTAAGGAACTTCTGGAAAATGCCATTGATGCCATAGGCGACGACCTGGTAGCACCGGATATTACCGGTTCCGGCGGACTTGCATTATCAAAAGTTATAGATGTTCCGTTTGAGCAGGAAGTAGTATGCGTATCCTCTGCTCTTAAGACTTATGCCCCTAAAACTCAGGTTGCAATTGAGCTTGGTGGTGAGGATGCAAAAATCATATATTTTTCCAGAAACGGAATTGAACAGCGAATGAACTCTGTTTGTGCAGGCGGTACGGGAAGCTTCATCGATCAGATGGCTGCCCTTCTTATGACTGATGCATCCGGACTTAATGATTTTGCCAAGGATTATGATACCATTTATCCTATTGCCGCAAGATGCGGAGTATTTGCCAAGACAGATATACAGCCGCTCATAAATGAAGGAGCTACAAAGCCCAACCTGTCAGTATCTATTTTTCAGGCAGTAGTTAATCAGACCATTTCAGGTCTTGCCTGCGGTAAACCAATACGCGGATATGTTGCATTTCTAGGTGGTCCTCTTCATTTCCTGGATCAGCTGAGAGAATGCTTTATAAGAACTCTGAAGCTTGATGAGGAACATGCCATAATTCCGGATAACTCCCATCTATTTGCTGCAGCGGGTGCCGCTCTCCATTCTGATGAAAATCATAATATCAAACTGTCAGAGCTGGCAGCCAAGCTTACTCCTGAGCTTAAAATTGAAGTTGAGGTTAACAGACTTGAGCCGCTATTTAAAGAACAGAAGGAATTTGATGCTTTTAATAAGCGTCAGTCTGCTTACAATATAAAGCGCGGCGACCTTGCCACGTATAAAGGAAATGTATTTCTCGGTATTGATGCAGGTTCCACAACCACAAAGCTTGCACTGATAGGCGAAAAGGGTGAGCTTCTCTATGATTTTTACAGCAATAATAACGGAAGTCCCGTAAATACTACCATTAAAGCAATGAAGGAGATATACTCTCTTCTTCCCGAAGGTGTTAAGATCAAGGGCAGCTGCTCCACCGGATATGGCGAAGCTTTACTTAAATCAGCCTTTAATCTTGATTATGGTGAAGTTGAGACCATAGCTCATTATACAGCGGCATCCTTCTTTGATCCCAAGGTTGATACAATCCTCGACATTGGCGGTCAGGATATGAAATGTATCAAGATACGTCAGGGTGTTGTAGATAATGTTATGCTCAATGAATCCTGCTCCTCGGGCTGCGGTTCATTTATTGAAACCTTTGCAAAATCTCTTGATTACGAAGTTAAGGATTTTGCAAAGATAGCTCTTTTCGCCAAGAGTCCTATTGATCTTGGCTCAAGATGTACCGTATTTATGAATTCAAAGGTTAAGCAGGCGCAAAAAGAAGGAGCCTCAGTTGAGGATATTTCGGCAGGTCTTGCTTACTCTGTTATAAAAAATGCTCTGCTGAAGGTTATCAAGCTTACCGATCCAAAACAGTTAGGAAAAAGAATAGTCGTTCAAGGCGGAACATTCTACAATGATGCGGTTCTTCGTGCCATGGAGCTTGTATCCGGACGGCAGGTTATAAGACCTGACATCGCAGGTATTATGGGTGCTTTCGGTGCTGCTCTTATAGCAAAAGATAATTATAAAAAGGGTTATGAATCCACCATTCTTCCTGCTGATGAAGTTGAAAAACTCACATTTGAAACTCAGATGGCAAGATGTGGCGGATGTACCAACAACTGTCTTCTTACCATCAACAAATTCACCGGAGGCAGACGTTTCATTACCGGTAACAGATGTGAAAAGGGACTCGGACTTAAAAAGAATTCGGAAAATGTTCCAAATCTTTATGAGTATAAATTCAACAGATTATTTAATTATAAGCCACTGGAATTATCAGAAGCCCCACGCGGAGAAATTGGTGTTCCCAGAGTCCTTAATATGTACGAGAATTATCCCTTCTGGTTCACCTTCCTTACGAAGCTGGGCTACAGAGTAATTCTGTCACCTAAATCCACAAAGAATATATATAATCTGGGTATCGAATCCATCCCCAGTGATACAGAATGCTATCCTGCCAAGATAAGTCACGGACACGTAATGTGGCTCATAAAGCAGGGACTGAAGACCATCTTCTATCCTTGCATTCCATATGAGATGAACGAAACTCCGGACGCAAATAATCATTACAATTGTCCTATTGTTACTTCATATTCCGAAAATATTAAGAACAATATGGAGGAAATCGAAACAGAGCACATCACATATATTCGTCCTTTCCTTGCCCTTGATAATTCAGAGGCTCTAAAGGAGAGAATGCTTCGCGAGTTCAGCAAGTATACAGATGTGACTCAGAATGAAATAAGTGCCGCAATCGATGCCGCTTATGCAGAAGCAGCTAAGGTTAAGCATGATGTCAGAGCAAAGGGTGAAGAGACGATTAAGTACCTTGAAAAGACCGGAAAGCTCGGTATAGTACTTGCAGGTCGTCCATACCATGTAGACCCTGAGATCAATCACGGTATACCTGAGCTTATAAATTCTTACGGAATAGCCGTTCTGTCAGAAGACTCAGTTGCTCATCTTGGAAAAGTAGACAGACCGCTTATCGTGTCCGATCAGTGGATGTATCACTCAAGACTCTACAAAGCAGCAAACTATGTTAAAACCAGCAATAATCTTGAACTTATACAGCTCTTCTCTTTTGGCTGCGGACTTGATGCGGTTACAACCGATGCTGTAAAGGACATACTTTCAAAATCAAATAAAATCTATACTGTACTTAAAATAGATGAAGTTTCAAATCTGGGTGCAGCAAGAATAAGAATACGTTCTCTTATTTCAGCAGTAAAAGTAAGACAGAAGAAACATTTTGTTCCGATTCCTTCCTCAAGTGCAATTAAGAAGGTGGAATTTACCAAGGCTATGCAATCGGACTATACAGTTCTCTGTCCGCAAATGTCTCCTATTCACTTTAAGATGCTTCAGGTGGCAATGCAGCATTTCCATGTAAATTTCGTAATGCTTCCGGATGCCGAAAAGGATGCAATCGATGAAGGACTTAAGTTTGTAAATAATGATGCCTGCTATCCATCCATCATAGTTGTAGGTCAGCTGATGAAGGCTATTCAGTCCGGAAAATATGACCTCTCAAAGCTTGCAGTTGCCATAACACAGACCGGTGGAGGATGCCGTGCAACCAACTATATCGGATTTATCAGAAGAGCTCTTGCCAATCTGGGATATCCTCAGATACCCGTTGTATCGATAAGTGCCCAGGGTCTTGAAAAGAATTCTGGCTTTAAAGTAAATCCCAAGGGTCTTAAATGTGCACTTCATGCTGTTATGTACGGTGATCTCTTCATGCGTGTTGTATACAGAACCCGCCCATATGAAAAGATTCCGGGATCGGTAAATAAACTACATCGTAAATGGGAAAAAATATGTATAAGAGACCTGCAAAGAGGCTCGCATAATTTCCGTCATATAGTAAATGATATTGTAAGAGAATTTGATAATATACCGCTGGATGAAAGCATTAAAAAGCCGAGAGTCGGTATCGTCGGTGAGATTCTGGTAAAATTCCTCCCATCGGCAAATAACCACCTGGTGGATCTTCTGGAGTCCGAAGGCGCAGAGGCAGTTATGCCGGATCTGCTGGACTTCCTCTCCTACAGCTTCTATAACAACAAATATAAGCATGAATTCCTTGGTAAGACCAAGAAATCCGAAATTCTGGGAATGGCGGGTATAAAGCTTCTGGAAGGCATGAGACGGCCAATGTCCAAAGCACTTGAAAAGAGTAAACGTTTTGAACCGCCTACACCTATAGAAACAGTTGCATCCTATGCAAGACCTATCGTGTCCATAGGAAATGAAACCGGTGAAGGCTGGTTCCTCACAGGAGAAATGGTTGAGCTTATAAAGCACGGTGCACCGAATATTGTGTGCTGCCAGCCATTTGCATGTCTCCCGAACCATATCATCGGAAAAGGCGTGATCAAAAAACTTCGTTCAGTATATCCTGATGCAAATATCACTCCTATCGATTTTGATCCGGGTGCTGCAGAAGTAAACCAGATCAACCGTATCAAACTGATGCTTGCGGCTGCGCGTGAGAACCTCACCAAATAGTACGCTTTAAATGGATATATAAATATAATACGTAAATCGCCCGGAGCTGCCGGTGCGTGTTCCAGAGCCCTTCTATGGGCGGGTGGAACGCGACATCCGGAGTTCCGGGCGTTAATAATTTATCTAAGTGAGAACGTCTCGAAGGTAGCTGACTCAGGCAGTCCGGCGCCTATCATCGCATTTTTCACCTTTGACAGTTCACCTTCCGACCATGATTCAGGTACATGTATTGTTATATCATCAGGAACTCCTGTGAATGCATTTGATTTAAAGTGATCTGTATTATCTACCCACTCCGATGTAAGCCATATACTCTTAAGAGCTGTACATCCGTCAAAAGCATTTGATCCTATCTCAATGATTCTTCCGGTATAAACCTCTGTAATGGTTGTATTTCCGGCAAAACAATTATCCTTTATATATTTAATGTTCCATTGATTATCTGTATCCCATGAATCACCGTAATACGGAACCTTTACGACAGTTTCGGAACCGGTATATCCGACAAGATAATCATCTTCCTGATGATAGTCATTGTAATTAGAATCCGTAAATTCATTCGGTATTCCGATCCATGTATTATCTCCCCATCCGATAGATAATAGATAACTGTCAAATGCAGCTTCCTCATCCATGGTTGCATCCATCGGAAGAAATACTTTATCGTTTACATTAAGATTCTTAAAGGTATCGGAAACCTGATCCGAAGAATATACATTATAAAGATATATCTGGTAAGCATATATCGCATAATCCGCAAATTCAGCCTGGGCATTTCTCAGAAATACAATGTCAGCTGCGATTCCTTCATGACCGATTTTTGTAACTGTTTCAGGAATATCTGCTACTGTAAGCGTCGCACCCGAGAAGCAGGATTCAGGAATCTCGGTAAGATTCTTCGGAAGCGTTAACTTTCTAAGCTTTGTGGCTCCGTCCGCAAACTCTGCACCGAGAGTAGGACAATCTTCAGGAAGAACAAGCTCTGTCATCATTGCGTTGTAACATATCTTATCTGCGGAAAGATTTGCCCCATCACCTATAACAACCTTCTCGAAAGTCACTCCCTCCAAGGCTTCCGTATCGAACTCGGCACCGCTGCAGATGAGTGTTCCTATACCGGATCCATCGAAACATCTTGTTCCGATAAACTCAACTCCGTCAGGAATCGTAAGATCTTTAAGATTAGGACAGTCTCTGAATACGTTAGGTCCTATGAACTTAAGCGACTTAGGAAGTACGACCTCTTCAAGATTTGTACATCCGAGGAAGGTATTTGCACTAAGTCTCTCAACACCCTCAGGGATCGTAACCTTCTTTACAGATGTATTGTTCTCAAATATGTTGTCGATATATACGGTATCATATCCGCCCACATTTGCGGGAACCTCAACTTCCGCTTCTGTTCCGGTATACTTAAGAAGTCTTCCGCTTGAACTTGTGAAGCCGCCTTCCGTAGCTTCACCTGCCTGCTGGAATTCCTCTGGTTTTCCGTTATATGATTCGAACATTCTGGTGATATTTTTATCATCGAGATATGTCTTATAATCCTCCGCCTTATAATTTGGTATAGTAAAGTGGAATGTCATAACACGCTCATCATCAAATTCGGTTACAACTGTCATATCATAAGTTGATCCGTCAGCATTTTGATATATAGCGGCATAATAATCCTTTCCGCCATAGGTCTTCTTAACTGTCTCACCATTATATGTATTAGCCTTAGATTCTGCACCCTCACCGCCATGCATAGCGATTATCTGAAGTTTTCCTTCAGGATCCGGTGCGGTAAAATCTATAAATATAGTACTGTCAGTAGGCTTTGACTTCCATCTTTCCGGAACGGAAATATATATACCGTTTGCAGAAAGATCTACGAAAACTTCCTGTGCCTCGGTTGTTGCGGTTGTTGCGAGAGTTGCATCTGGTTCTTTACCGCAGGCACTTACGCCGAGCATCATAGCCCCTGCAAGCATTACTACCAATAACTTCTTCTTAACCATTCATTTAACCCTCCCTTAAGCTATATGTTTCAAATACAGTCCTTATTATAAATAAGAGAAGGAATTATAAATCATCCAAATGGATGTATAGACATTAATAGAACAGCCCGTACATCCGGATGCAGCGCTTCAACCGCCCATAATAGGGCTCTGAAGCACTCACCGTATGTACGGGCGTACGTTATTAATCTCTATAATATTACAAACCTTACTTGCGAATATATTGTATCATTCCCGGTCCCAGATTCTCAGTAGGACGGGCAATGAAGCCATGCTTCTCATAAAAGCCTTCACGTCCTTTAGCACACATAAGACAGAACATCATCTGTTCACCATCACCGGATAAAGATGAAACATATTTCTTCAGTTGTTTCATAAGCATAGAACCAATTCCCTTTCCGTGGTATTCCGGAAGGACTATAAGATCCTGGATATAACATATTACAGCACCGTCACCTACGATTCTTCCCATACCTATAAGCTTACCTTCGTCATATGCGGAAATGCAGTACAG
The DNA here is from genome assembly GCA_946610715.1 of uncultured Clostridia bacterium. Taxonomy (GTDB): domain Bacteria; phylum Bacillota; class Clostridia; order Lachnospirales; family Lachnospiraceae; genus Eubacterium_Q. The sequence goes on from CAMOCO010000035.1 coordinate 7,226, forward strand.
ACAGTTTTCAAGTGCAAGCTCCGCCTGCCTCTCACTTAATTTTCTCCATCCCACTGAATCCCTCAGCTGAAGATATTCTGCAACCGATAATCTGTCTTCACTGAACTTAATCATATAACTGTAACTCCTTATCCCTATGTACGAGACTAAATCTTAATTTCTTACCGAAACTCCGCGGTCTCTCAGATAATCCTTAACCTGCTTAATCTCCAGTTCCTTAAAATGAAATAATGATGCCGCAAGTGCAGCGTCTGCCTTACCTTCTGTCAGTGCATCATAGAAATGTTCAGGATTTCCTGCTCCGCCTGATGCAATTACCGGAACATCAACTGCTTCGGCTATAGTTTTAGTGAGTTCTATATCATAGCCTGCCTTGGTTCCGTCTGCATCCATACTTGTCAGAAGTATCTCTCCCGCACCCATTTCTACAGCTTTAACAGCCCATTCTACAGCGTCAAGTCCCATATCGACTCTTCCGCCGTTCTTATATACCGTCCATCCGTCAGAAGGCTTCCACTCATCGTTTATCTTAATGCTCTCGGCATAACTGAGTGATGGATCAGCCGCAGCTCCGACACGTCTTCGTCTTGCATCTATGGCAAGAACCACGCACTGACTTCCGAACTTATCCGCAGCTTCACTGATGAGCGTAGGATTATCTATAGCTGCTGAATTAACAGAAATCTTATCTGCGCCTTCTCGGAGGATTGCTCTGAAATCTTCTATGGTTCTGATCCCACCGCCTACTGTAAAGGGAATAAATACTGTTTCGGCAACTCTCCTTACCATATCGGCAACAATGGTTCTTTTATCAGAGGATGCGGTGATATCAAGAAATACCAGCTCATCAGCACCTGCACTGTCATATGCCTTGCCGCATTCTACCGGATCTCCGGCATCAACCAGATCTATAAAATTAATTCCTTTAACAACTCTTCCGTCCTTAACATCCAGACATGGAATAATTCTTTTTGTATGCATATCATTTCTCCAATTTTACATATATACAAAGTTCGATAAAAGAAGTAAGCCCACATTTGAACTCTTCTCAGGATGGAACTGTGTGGCAAATATATTGTCTTTTTCAACCGCCGCATGAATCTCAGTACCATAAAATGTCCTGGCTGCAACATCTTCATCATTTTCAGCAGTCAGATAATATGAATGAACAAAATAAACATATGGGCTTCCCTCTATCCCTTTAAACAGACGTGAAGAAGGATTTATATCAAGATTATTCCATCCGATCTGAGGAACCTTCTGATGTATTACCTGTCCATCATCGGCGGTATAGCTCTTCGGAATCCTCTGAACTTTGCCTTTAAGAATTCCCAGGCCTTTTACTCCCGGACTTTCTTCACTCGATTCAAATAAGAGCTGAAGCCCCAGGCAGATTCCGAGAAACGGTTTTCCTGTTTGGATAAAATCACGGATTACATCTGTGAGACCATATCTGTTCAGCTTGTCCATGGCATCACCAAATGCACCGACCCCCGGAAGTATTACCTTATCACTGTTTAATATAGTTTCCCTGTCCCTGGATATCTTTACATCCGCATTCAGAAACTGAAGTGCCTTTTCTACACTTTTTATATTTCCTGCATCATAATCTATTATAGTAATCATAATCACTCCAAAAAAGAATCAGGGTAGGCATAGCCTACCCCGTTATAAGCTGAAAACTACCGGATTAAATTAATCCTTAGATATCATTCTGTGTATTGATGATATGAAAAGATCCATCAAGCTCATCATTGATTACATAATAAGCCTTATCTTCTTCAGGCTTTACATAAAGATCAATTTTCTTGATATCAGCTGCTTTCTTTCCTGCATCAACCCAGATCTTGGTAGCTTCTTTAACAAGCTCATCCTTACTTATCTGCTCACCATAAAACTCAACATAAACTGATGATTTCATTCTTGTTCCTCCTTATAACCTTCTAAATAAAAAAGAATTAATTCACACGAGCTATTATCTTACATTTAAGTCGCAGTGTCAACCGATTCATGATTTTTTAATTTTCTTATATCATCTTCACCCGGTTTTCTCCGGGCTTCGTTTGCGGTATCAAATTCCGCATAGAATACAACACCATTTTCTTCATTGTAAACACCGTAATCCATTTTGTGAGCCTTCATGATAGCTTCAACTATGGAAAGACCTATGCCCGAGCCACCGTATTCTCTGGTTCTCGCCTCATCGGTTTTATAGAATTTGATAAACAGTTTATCAAGATGTTTTTCATCAATGGTTTCACCTTCATCAAATACACTGAGCCTTACTGTCTTTTCCTTCTGCTCGAACCATACACGGATATTTCCTCCTTCCTTCACATAATGGATGGCATTTGAAAAATAATTTGTTATAACCTCTTCCGACATAAATTCGTCAGCCCAGACATAGATTGGTTCAGTCTGGTCATAGGTAACTGTTGCATTTTTCTGTTTCACCAGAATATCTGCAGCATTTATCACGCTTTTTGTCAGGCTGGTTATATTAAATCTTTCAATGGTAAGACTGTCATCTCCGGATTCAAGATGATTCAGATTAATAAGTCTCATAACCAGCTTATTCATCTTCGCTGCTTCATCTATTATTACATCCGAATAGAATTCCCTGCTCTCGGGATCATCATTTACACTGTCCTTCAGTCCTTCAGCATAACCCTGAATAAGCGCAATGGGTGTTTTAAGTTCATGTGATACATGGGACAGGAATTCCGAGCGCATTTCTTCAAGCTGGGTTTTTTCTTCAATATTATTTGTAAGCTCAAGATTTGCTGTCTTTAGATCGGAAATGTTTTTCTTCAGTTTATGTGAGAGCTCATTCATTGATTTTCCGAGTTCGCCGATCTCATCTCTTGATTTAACCTGAACAAGAGCATCAAAATCCAGATTCGACATTTTCTTGGCTATTCTGGACATTTCTATAATCGGACTGGTAAATGCATTGATTATGAATAGTATTATCGCAATCTCTATAAGAATAAACATAAGTGCGATAAAAGCAAAAAAACTTACAGCAAAACTGATGCTGGTGGTCAGCTGTTCAACCGGCAGTCTGAGGATTATGGGCATATCATTGTCCAGCACACCCTGAAGTGAATAATAATTGCCTTCAACACCGTCTTTATTGGATTCCGTCTTGATTATATAATGCTTATCTTTATATTTATATAAACCGAAATCCTCATTACGTCTCAGTTCTGCAATCTCATCATAAACCTTGTCATTTGGCCTGATGGTCGAATATACACGGTCATAATAGGAATCTATAATAAAAATGGTACAGGACGACGGATTATCCACATAACCGTAAAGGCTGTTAATGGTACCGCTTCTGAGTTTCTCCAGATTATCCTCTTCACCCTTAAAAAATTCATTACATGAATTATAGGTGATAACAAGATTATTCATTGTGTTCCGGACATAAAAAAGCTCAATAAAATGTCTGCTCACGGCAAGTGCACCAAAAACCGTGAGCAGTGAAGTGATCAAAACAACAATCGTTATCTTAAATCTGAGTTTAAGTTGGAATAAATTCTTAATCTTTTCCATCTATCAATCCTTTGATACCTCGAATTTATATCCCAGAGCCCAAATCGTTTTTATATAATCGCCCTTATCACCCAGCTTTGCACGAAGCTTCTTGACATGGGTATCTATAGTACGGGCATCTCCGTAATAGTCATAATTCCATACATTATTGAGAATCTTTTCTCTTGAAAGGGCAACTCCCTGATTTCTTATAAAGTATTCGAGAAGTTCAAATTCCTTGAAAGAAAGTTCTATAGGCTGATCATCAACCTTGACAATATGAGCCGATATATCAATAGTGATACTTCCGGCTTTAAGAAGTGCTTCATCCGAACTTACGGAAGATCTTCTGAGAACCGCTTCAACTCTGGCCACCAGAATCTTGGGACTGAACGGCTTGGTTATATATTCATCTATACCCACCTCATAACCCTTCAGTTCATCCTTCTCTTCGGATTTGGCAGTAAGCATAATGATAGGAACCTTTGATATCTTCCTGATCTCGGCACTTACCTCATAGCCGTTCATTTTCGGCATCATTACATCCATGATAATGAGCGAAATATCATTAGTCGATATAAATTTATTGTAAGCATCTTCCCCGTCTTCTGCTTCGATAACTATAAAGCCGTCCTTTACAAGGAAGTCTTTTACAAGCTTTCTCATACGTGGTTCGTCATCTACTACCATGATTTTAACATCCATAAGCCCTGCTCCTTCTCTGCCGCAAACATCCCATAACTTTTTATTGCAAAAATCCCCTTTCATTTTAAGAAAGGGGATATATATTATTCAGCATCTGTTGACGTACTTATAGCACCGTTTATAGTTATATTATTGTCCTGGCAAACGGTTTTAAGTAAATCCTCATAAGTACTGAAATATGTCTCTGACTGCGCTATACTTTCTTCGGCTTTATCGAACATAGTATCATCGCCTTCTTCAATACCCGAAACTACATAACCGATGGCGTCTCTCTGATACTGGGCACTCTGCAGATAAGTACTCTGCAGACTCTTTACCTCAGCAGTTGTATATTCAAATTTATTAAGGTTTTCAAGATACTGGTCAAAATAATACAGACCATCATTTTTAAGAGCTCTGAGCCACTCTTCACTGTCAAGACTGCCCGGATTCTTAAAATAATCATTATAAAGAGAAACAGCCTTTTCTCTGTCAGCTGAAATAGACGGCAGATCAACATTAATAAACTTTTCTACTTCGGAACCTACAGTTACTTCAGATTCACCGGAAGCAGCTTCTGTCGGATTTTCCACATCCTTCGGTTCCCCGCATGCTGTCACTGCAAATGCCAAAACTGCTGCCATCATAAATGCTAATAATCTCTTCTTCATTATACCTTAACTCCTCATGTTTTTTCGACGATTCTGACGCGAAAAGTCCCGTTTGTTATTATACATCAAATTGAGTGTTTTTTCAAATATGATTGATATAAATCAGGTCTTCTCTTCTCAGTTCTTTCAATGGATTTTTTCAGTCTCCACTCTTCAATCTTCTTATGATTTCCGGAAAGCAGGACTTCCGGAACTTCCTTTCCTTCAAACACCGGTGGTCTCGTATATTGAGGATATTCAAGAAGTCCGTTATAGAAGCTCTCATACACAGCGCTGTCGTCCTTTCCCAGGACTCCGGGAATGAGTCTGGATACAGCATCCATTATAACAACAGCAGGCAGTTCTCCCCCTGTCAGTACAAAATCACCGATAGATACTTCACAGGGATTTATCATCTCTATAACTCTCTCATCTATACCCTCATAATGTCCGCAAAGGAATATGATATTCTCATTATGGGACAAAGCCTTTGCATAACTCTGGTCAAATGTCCTGCCCTGCGGAGACATATAGAGAACTCTTGTCTTCTCTGTTCCTGTTCTTTTAATAATACTCTGATAAGCTCTCCACACCGGACCGGGCTGCATCAGCATACCCGAACCACCTCCGTAAATATAATCATCAACCTGATTATATCTGTTACCGGCAAAATCTCTTATATTTACAGTTTCAAGATTTATTCTGTTGTTCTTAATCGCTCTGCCCGTAATACTTTCATTCATTACATTTTGAATCAGCTCGGGAAAGAGAGTCATTACATAATAATTCATTTTATATCCTTTAATATTTATAAAGCAGACTACATACCCTTAATAAGTCTCACATATACTTTTCCGTTTTCCAAGTCAACTTTTTTCACAAATTCATGTATAGCCGGAATAAGCCGCTGATTGCCGCTTGTATCCTCAGCTATGATCACCGGATGAGCCGGAGTATCAAGATAATCCTTTATCTTACCGAGAAGTACGGTATTAACGGGATCAAAGCATTCCGGATCCTTTTCTGCTTCAGTATCTATATAGTATATCTCAAGCCCTATTATGTCAGCCATGTAGTATTCGCCGTCATTTAACGGATCGGCATTTTCCCTGTCTACATATATTTCCGTTTTTCTTAATAATTCAGCGGAGTTTCTGTCTATTATCTCATCAAATCCCAGTATGACCATTCCTTTAAAGAATTTACAACCGGAAATGGTTACCTCTTCATAACCATCCTTCTTTTTCAGATAACATTTCTTTATTTCCGTAAAATGATTCGGATTATCCGTCAATGGATAAACATTTACTTCACCGCGAATTCCGTGGGGAGAAGTAATCACTCCCATTTTAAAATATTCCTGCATAGCACCGCCTTTAAATTAAAATAATTTTTCATTCTGCCTGGGAAAAGAGCCGCGGTTTAACGCGGCTCTGAAAATCAATAATTATAGCAATAGCTTTAACTATCTTATATCTACGATTACTTTTTTATCTCCCTTGGACGCAGCTGCCTTTACAACCACTCTGATAGCCTTTGCTATACGTCCGCTCTTACCGATAACCTTTCCCATATCTTCAGGAGCAACAGTAAGCTCTAGATTAACTGTACTGTCATCGGTGGTTTCGGTAACAACTACCTTATCCGGCTGGTCGACAAGGGATTTAGCTATAAGTTCAACCAGTTCTTTCACCCGAATTACCTCCGATTTTATTACTTCTCTACTCCTGCCTGCTTAAGAAGCTTTGCAACAGTCTCTGTTGGCTGAGCACCATTTCCGAGCCACTTCTTTGCAAGTTCTGCATCTATATTTATGAGGCTTGGCTCCTGATTTGGATCATATGTACCGATCTCTTCGATAACACCACCATCTCTCTGTGTTCTTGAATCAGCAACAACTACTCTGTAAATAGGATGCTTCTTGTAACCAAGTCTTCTTAATCTCATCTTAACTGCCATTTTTTTAATCCTCCATTTTGTAAAAAAATATTATTATTATAGTGAAGGTATCATAGATACCTTTATGAGCTTTTTCATATCAATTTATGTACTTTATTTATATCAGAACGGAAATTTGAAACCGCCGAAACCTCTGCGCTTCTTCTTACCGCCCATCATACCTGAAAACTGCTTCATCATTTTCTTGGACTGCTCAAACTGTTTTATGAATCTGTTAACTTCGCTTATATCAAGTCCTGCGCCCTTTGCAATTCTCTGCTTTCTGCTGACATTTATCAGGGAAGGATTGGATCTTTCCTCCGGCGTCATGGAATAGATGATTGCTCTGGGATGTGACATAGCCTTGGGATCAATATCAATATTTCCCATCTTGCTTCCCATTCCCGGAAGCATACTGAGGATATCATTGATATCTCCCATTTTTTCCATCTGTTCAAGCTGTGACAGGAAGTCATTAAAATCAAATGTTGCCTTACGGATTTTTGCTTCCATTTCAGCAGCCTGCTCTTCGTCAATGGCTGCCTGAGCCTTTTCAATAAGCGATTCCACATCACCCATTCCGAGGATTCGGCTGGTCATTCTGTCAGGATAGAAAGGCTCCAGATCGGTCAGCTTCTCGCCCATACCGACGTACATTATAGGCTTACCTGTAACGGACTTAATGGAAAGTGCCGCACCGCCTCTCGTATCACCGTCCAGCTTGGTAAGAACAACGCCGTCAATTCCTACTCTGTCATTAAATGTAGTTGCCACATTTACCGCATCCTGACCCGTCATGGAGTCCACAGTAAGGAGTGTATATGTAACATCAACATTAGCCTTTATTTCTTCAAGCTCAGCCATCATATCGTCATCAACATGGAGACGTCCTGCCGTATCGATAAAAAGCATATTGAGATTATTTTTCTCGGCATACTTCATGGCTTCCTGAACTATTTCAACAGGTTTATGATCTGTTCCCATCTGGAATACGGGAACGCCCACCTTTTCACCATTGATCTGGAGCTGCTGGATGGCAGCCGGTCTATATATATCGCAGGCAACCAGAAGGGGTTTCTTACCTTTATTCTTGAACTGTCCCGCAAGCTTTGCAACGGATGTAGTCTTACCGGCACCCTGCAGACCGCACATCATGATAATTGTAAGACGGTTCTCGGGAAGTGTCTTAAGCTCTGTAATCTCAGATCCCATAAGGGATATAAGCTCTTCCCGGACAATCTTGATTACCATCTGTCCAGGATTAAGCCCCTTCATGACATCTTCACCAACCGCTTTTTCACTTACGGAATTAACGAACTGCTTTACAACCTTGAAGTTAACATCCGCCTCAAGAAGAGCACGTTTAACCTCTTTCATGGCAGCCTTTACATCGTCCTCTGTAACGATACCTTTACTTCTCAGGTTCTTAAATACATTCTGAAGTTTATCACTTAAACTGTCAAAAGCCACTTAATCTCTCCTATTTTTAACCATTCACATATAACTGTATACTTCTATATCTAAAACTCGTCGATTATCATCTCTGACTTATCTAACATTTCATCATAAAGCCTTTTAAGCTTTTTATCATCTGTATCAGCCTTAAGCTCTTTGATTATCCCGGTAAGCTCTTCAGCTCTTGCCTTTACATTCAGGAACTTTTCTACCAG